>WJIL01000006.1 GCA_014730275.1 Candidatus Lokiarchaeota archaeon
CCATCCATGATTGCCTTAAGCTCACCCGTTTGAGAATCTGCAAGTAGAATGGTCCCCATAATGGTGGGTTTTCCTCGTTCCTTGTTCTTGGGGTAATCACAGACGACTTTACAGGCAACCCCCATATCTTCAACATATGCAGGCATAAAGGCCCACCAACGCCATTCTTCTCCTGGCAACGTGAATTGGCTTTTTGATGGATAGACAGTCCTTCCCTTTGCATGCTTGCGGAAGGCCTCTTCTACGACCTCAATGCATTCCTCCATGCTTACGAGTTGGGCAATATCTTCGCCTTTCAGGATTATCATTGCACTTAACCATAGAAGAACATGCAGAAAAGGTCTACTATAAGCGGCAAAAGGTTGTAGTTAAAATTGGTCTGACCACTACATGAAACCGGTGAAGGTGTACTCTCGCGCGACGAGTGAAGGTTCTTTAAAGCCATCTTCACAGCTCAAATCAGCACCAGACTCGATTACACACGGATGCCGAAACTGATGCAGAAGGAAAAGGAAGAGCTCTTCAAAATACGACAATTGCCAGAGGATGTGGACAGGCGGTTTCAAGAGGAGCTAAATGATGAACAATATGAAGCCGTTACCCATGAAGCAGGACCGGCACTTGTTATTGCTGGTCCCGGATCGGGAAAAACAAGGGTACTGACATACAGAGCTGCCTGGTTGCTTGAGAAAGGAGCTTCCCCAGAAGCAATCGCACTCATGACATTTACAAAGAAAGCAGCTCAAGACATGATTCGTCGTGTCGAGTATCTTACAGGAGGAAAAGGCAATCGCATTATTGCAGGAACGTTCCACCACATATGCAATCGCTTTCTGAAGAAAAATGCCGACGCCTTGGACTGGGGATACACTTCTGATTTCACGATTCTAGACAGAGAAGATGCTGAAGATCTCATGAAACTCGTTGTTGGTAGACGCATTCCCGAAGAACAGCAAGGACATCACCCTCGGCCGTCTCAACTGGTCAATATCTATTCGAAAGCGTTGAATCTTGCTGAGAAGATAAAGGAGGTCGTGAAGGAATTCTATCCGGGGTATGAGGAACAAGCGGGTTTCATCATCAGAATGATTGATGCCTATCAAGTACGCAAACGAGAAATGAATGTGATGGACTTCGATGATCTCCTGGTGAATTTCCTCAATCTTCTACGCACGGATGATGTTGGTAATCAAATCAAAAGCCAGTTTGAGCATGTTCTCGTAGATGAGTATCAAGATGTGAATACCCTACAAGCGGACATCGTTAAAGAGCTGAGCTCGGAGGCTCAGTCAGTAATGGTAGTTGGAGATGATGCTCAAGCAATCTATTCGTTTCGGGGTGCACAAATCGAACACATGCTGGAGTTCCCTGAAAGGTATGATGGTACTACCGAGTACAGGCTCGAAAGCAACTATAGAAGCGTTCCGGAGATACTTAACTTCGTTAATGCATCAATCGCTCATAATGAATCTCAGTTCGAAAAAACACTACAACCAACAAGAGAATCGGGTGATAAACCATACCTGACCCCTTGCTTAGATGTCAGAGAAGAGGCGAATTTGACTTGTTCCAGAATACTTGAACTCAACGAGCAGGGTGTTCCTTTGAGCGAACAGGCTGTTTTATTTCGGGCCAGACATCACTCTCTTGAAGTTGAAAGGGCGTGTATTAATTACGGGATACAATATGAGATGCGAGCCGGCTTACGCTTCTTCGAGCGTGCTCATATCAAGGATGCAATGGCTCACCTGATTCTACTTGTCAATCCCGCTGATGTTGTACAGTGGATGAGAGTACTCACAATGCAGAGAGGAATAGGAGATGTGACAGCCTCAAAGGTACTCGATGAAGTGCTTGAAGCGGACAAACCCATGTCCAGATTTGTGAGACTGAATATGTCTGCTGCAATGTCAGGGAAAAGGGTATACAAGACAGGTATGGAAAGCCTCCAGCGGATTCAGAAATTCTTCCGAGATGATCTCCCACATTCATCAAACGAGGGCCTTCCATCTTTAGATGTCATACTTGAAAGGATTATCGAGTTTATTGAACCAATTGTACAAGATAACTACGATAATGCGGATGAGAGAATCCAAGATCTCCGTGAGCTGGTGAATTTCTCGGCAAGGTACGAGGACCCCACTGAGTTCCTCTCCGATGTTCTCACAATGTACAATCTGGTGGGAGCAACCAGAGACGAAGCCGCTGAAGAAGATTCAGAGAAAATCGTTCTATCAACGATACATCAAGCAAAAGGGTTGGAGTGGGATGCGGTCTATATTATTAGGCTCCTCGAGGGGGCATTACCATTTCACCGAGCTTTCAATAAGCCAGAAGAGATAGAGGAGGAGAGACGCCTCTTCTATGTAGCCAGTACGAGAGCCAAAGACTATCTGTTTCTAACCTATCCAGATGTTCTCGATTCTCGATGGTCTGATGAGATTGGTACCCCCTCTCGATTCATTGAGGAAATCCGTGATGAGGGGGTCTTCCAAGAATTGGGTGTTCTTGAGTAGATATGTAGAGAAAGCGGTTGATGGGATTCATCCAATGGCTAGTCTCGACCAGGTAACCTTCTCAAATTGCTTCAAGTGATGCTTTTGAGTACCTGCTTTGTACCTGAGAAGGTATAGCTGTCGTTACGTGAAGAGAACCCAATACTATTAATGGCATTTTCTAACTTAACAAGCAAAGCAGTTTCTCACTTCTTGTTATGAACATACACAGCATAGAGTAATCCCAGCGAAGGTGAATCGTACATGAATGAAATCTTATTGCCAATTATGGTGCTATTCTTAGTGGGCTTCATAGGTAAGCTAGTGGATTCCACTCTAGGACTAGGATATGGTACAATCCTAGCTCCATCGCTTCTTCTACTAGGATTTTCTGTAGATAGAGTGATACCTGGAGTGCTCCTTTCAGAGTTCATATCAGCAGCATTGACAGCTATTTCACACAGAGGGATGGGTACCATAAGCTCACACCCACGATCTGAGGATTTCAAGGTCAGTTTTGTTCTTTCAACTCTTGGTGTCATCGGGGCAGGTGTGGGTGTTTTTGTGGCATTAGCAACACCCTCCACATTCATCACTTTCTACGTTCTTGCAACAGTAATATTCACAGGAACACTAGTAATTGCAGGTTTCAAATGGAGATTCTCATGGGGACGAATCACCGTTTTAGGATTCATAGCCTCACTCAATAAGGCTCTAAGTGGAGGAGGATATGGCCCAATAGTTGCAGGAGGACAGATGATTTCCGGACGAGATGGTAAAGAAGCTCTTGGCACAACAAGTACAGCGGAAGCTTTCACAACAGGAGCTTCTTGGTTTCTTTACATAATGGTTGGCAAGGCTTCGTTGAATTGGGCATCACTTTCTGTCTTTGAAGTGCCATTACTTGTGGGTGCGGCAGCTTCTGCTCCAATAGCAGCATACGTAGTCAATAAAATTGATTCTCATAAGATAACTCCCTTCGTGGGCGCCGCCGCTGTTTCGTTAGGTATTGTTGCTATGGCCAATCTTGTCTTCGGCGGAATTGTTGTCATCGGAGCAGCTCTAGGTGTACTGATCATATTGGTATTTGGAGCAGGCTGGCTCCAATACGAAAAACAAGAGTTACAACGAGCAGGTAAATGGCCATCGCCTTGCGAAATTTATGATGAACCACCTTGTGATGACAAAGAGGAATAGATACAGTCCGAGAAGAAGTAAGAAACGACCAAAGAGATTATAGTCGCTACTCGGTGTTGGTTGGATTATGTCAAAACCATTTAGAGTTCTACAAATTGGCTTGGGTGCCATTGGTAAGCCAATCGCATCCGAAATACTCGCAAGGGACAATCTCAAGCTCATTGCCGTCGTGGATATCAATCCGAAGTACAAGGGGAAGAAAATCGCTGAAAGCAGCTCAAGTGATGCAGGAAAAGAAGTTCCCATCTTCTCAGATCTAACAGAAGCACTAGAGAGAACATCAGCCCGCCCTGCAGACATTGCTCTCATAGCTACGTCTTCTCACTTGGAGCAAGTGAAGAAGGCTATCCTCACCTGCCTAGATGTAGGCCTACACGTAGTTTCAATATGTGAGGAGCTCTCATATCCGCACAGGAGATACCCTAAGCTCGCGAACAAAATTGACTCAGAGGCTGAGGAAGTAGGTCGAACAGTTCTCGGCACAGGTATCAACCCGGGCTTTCTCATGGATCTTCTACCCATTATGCTAACGGGGCCATGTATACGATTCAACAAGCTAAAGGTTACGAGAGTCATCGACTCCAGTACTAGACGCAGCTCCTTCCAAGAAAAAGTAGGAACCGGAATGACAACAGACGAGTTCGAGAATGCAATCGAAGAGGGAAGAATTACAGGGCACGTGGGATTACTGGAATCCATTTACATGATTGATGATGCTCTCAAGCTTTCACTTGATGAGATTAAGGAAATGCCGCCGGAAGCAGTGATAGCGGATGAGGGGATGGAAACTCCAATTGGCAAAGTCGAGAAGGGCAATGTTTTGGGCCTCAAAAGCAGAGGTTTAGGTCTCAGAGCCGATGAAGAGATTGTTACGCTGGAATTTGTTGCACATGCAAGCGCTTCACCCGAGTACGATGAAATCATCATTGACGGGCAACCAGCAATCACACAGCGAATAGAGGGTGGAGTCATGGGTGATCATGGAACCGTTGGGATGGTGCTGAACGCGATACCACTTGTAATTAGCGCACCAGCAGGATTAGTTAAAATGACAGATCTTGCCATTCCCAGAAACACTCAGCATTACTACAAAATGAAATAGAATTCGAATTCAAGGAGTTTGAGAACATGCTTGAAGACTATGAATCAGCAACGCCCAAATCTAAAAAATTGTGGGCAAGAGCATTGAAAGTATTCGCGGGTGGTGTGAATCATAATATCCGGACTTTCGGTCTAGATGTATGCAATTCACATCCTCCATTTATAGCAAGAGGTGAAGGCTCTCATCTCTGGGATGTAGATGGAAACGAATATGTTGATTATTGGCTAACTCACTATTCTGCAATCCTTGGTCACAACCATCCAATCATCCAAAAAGCCATTGTAGATCGAGCACAAGATGGACACCACCTTGGAGCCTTGAACGAGCACCAAGTCGAAATGGCTGAAAGGATGCAGGATGCCATTCCCTTCTTCGAGAAGATGAGGTTCTGTAGCACGGGTGGGGAAGCAACTATGTATGCTGTTCGGCTCGCAAGGTTGTTCACTGGTAAGCCATTGGTGGCAAAAGCATTTGGTGGATGGCACGGGGGCAATGATGCGGTTGGCTATCATATCAAACATCCATATGATGATGAACCTTGGTATGATGGAGTCACATTCAACTACAATGACAAAGAAAGCGTAGATCGATTGCTCGAGCGCCATGGCGAGGATATTGCAGCTTTTATCGTGGAGCCAGTGTTGGGAGCTGGAGGTGGTCTTCCACCACGCAATGGATTCTTGAGTTATCTTCGAGAGGAAACTGAGAAGCGAGGTATAGTTCTTATCTTCGATGAGATTATCACAGGTTTTCGGTTGACCTATGGTTCTGCCGGTCTGAACTTGTTTGGTGTTGAACCTGACCTAGCTACGTTCGGAAAGATTGCCGGCGGGGGAATGCATCTGGGAGCCTACGGAGGACGTAAGGACATCATGCATCTAGCTGCCCCGCATGCGGAAGGAGGGCGATGGGTTGGTGGAGGCACGTTTTCAAGCCATCCTCTGTCCATGGTTGCAGGATCTGCGGCCTTAGATGAGTTACAGAAGCGAAGAGATGACTTCTCTAAACTCAACGATAAGGGGGACCAATTCCGGGAAAAAATAAACGAAATACTTCACGATAAAGGCCAATCCGCCATTTCCACCGGTACGGGATCGATTGTGTTTATCCACACATTGAAAGATAATATAGACCTACCATTAACGGGCGAGAAACTGGGTAGGCTCCTTGACCGCAAGAGTCTTGCAGAATTTCAATCAAAACTCATCGAAAAAGGGGTATTTGGCCACCACGGGCTTGGTGCACTGTCTTTTGCTCATTCAGAAGAAGACCTCGAGTTCACGCTAGACGCAATAGCTGAGGTATGATCAGCTGACTCGGTTCCATTGAGCATCAAAAATATAATACTCCAGCTTACCGATGCTTCAGCTTTTGTAGAGGAGTATTTGATAATGGACCGACCGAAAGTAGTAGTCTATACCGTAGCATCAGCAGATGGGAGAGTAGCCATAGCTCCAAACAAGACCATGTTCGATGGAGATGACCGATTTGACAGTTTCATGCACAAACCAGAACTAGATGTTCAGAAGCATCTATTTTCTATTCATGAACCAACAGTGATTATGGAAGGGAGTGGATCCTTTGTTCCAGAGAATGTTGTACCAAAGCCCCTTCCGCCCAGTGAAATGGAAGACTCTATTCTCTATGATGACTTCTTACCCCCGGATATCGTGGAAGTGGAGGAGCGCTGTGGTTGGTGCGTAGCTGTAGATGGAAGAGGAAGAATGAGAGGGTGGGCGAAGGAATTCGATGACATGCCCGGCTGGCATATTCTAATCATGGTTGGGTATCATACGCCTGCTGAGTACCTAGCTTATCTCAGACGCGAGAAAATACCGTATCTCGTTGCGGGTGAAGGCCATGTGAATTTAGAAGCGGTCTTCAAGAAACTGCGATCGAAGCTTGGTGTAGATTGTATTCTCTCAACCGCAGGAGGAAAACTGAACGGAGCTCTGCTTCGAGCAGGACTAATAGACGAGGTGAATATCGAGATTACGCCGGGGCTTGTTGGAGGTACAAATACGCCAATTCTTTATGAATCACCAGACCTTGAGGAGGAGGAGCTTCCAACCAAGTTGAAGCTGCTTTCGACCCATGTGGACAAAGGTGGCCATGTCTGGCTAAGATATGAGGTGCTATGTTCTTAGACCCTCAAAAGCAATTCTGATCGTTTGGGGCTTCTTAGGTAGCTTCTATACAGATTCGAAAAGAGGAATTCGAAGATACTGACGAATAGTGATATAAGACATGACCACACTGGACGGTGAAGAGGATAGAATAAAATGCGTCAC
This sequence comes from Candidatus Lokiarchaeota archaeon, assembly GCA_014730275.1. Taxonomy (NCBI): domain Archaea; kingdom Promethearchaeati; phylum Promethearchaeota; species Promethearchaeota archaeon. Next base: position 7,086 of record WJIL01000006.1, read on the forward strand.
CGTGCATTTGCACTCACATTATTCACAGTTATGTTACTTTCAGGATTCTTGGGCGTAGCTACTCACCAATCATTGCCCCGAGCAGAAACAGGGTCTCAATTGAAGACCAGTTCTGATTTACCATCCGGAACGAATCTAAGTAGGGTAGAATGGAGGGCAGATCACAATCCCAACCACGGATTCGAGTATTGGAGAACGGAACATGTTCCAGAGGAGCTGGACACATACCGAAGCACAGACAGATATCTGTGGTATGCCGAGAATCCTTGGCCAGTAAATGAGGGGTCAAAATCAATGGGTATACAAGCACGAGCAATCGATTCCGATCACCCCAGTCAAGCAGAGCTTAAGCAAGGAACCCAAGTTTCTCAGGATAACCCAGTGAATCTCACCCTTGATTTCGACTATTACATAAATCAGACTTCAAACCCTGATACCGACTATTTCTATCTTCATTTGGAGTTGAAGCAGTCTGGCACGAAAGAGCTCTACTACTATCTTAGTGGCGTTGATGATTCAGTTTCAAACTCATCATATTACAGGTACTTTGTAATGAACCAAACGCAGAATACTTGGTTGAGTTTTGATAGAAACATCACGGAGGATTTCTTTGCAGCATTTGGAGAATATCCGGAGTCCCAGAATATTATGGAATTCATTCTATTCAGTGAGACTTCATCATATACCCGAGTCTTTGTGGATGACTTGAACTTGGTCAATGGTACAAATAAAATCGTATCTGGATCGACTAACAATGGAGATTTTGAAGGGGGTGGAGGATGGGTTATCAGCAACAGAGAAGCTGGTGACATTGCTCGTACCGATATGCACAAGGAAGGCGATTATGCTCTCAATGCTACAGTAGCATCGAGCGGTAACATAAGCCAGGCAAGATTCTCATTCCATACAGACAGACGTTTGACTGCTAGTAACCAAGACCAGTTCCGTTTCTGGTGGCGAATCCACGAATACCAGGGTGCATCTAACTATACCTATGCATATATTCATGTCAGTTGTAGTAATGCAACAGAAGAATTCAGCATTTACTATATGTTTGCTCAGGGGTTGGAATCCCCGGTACATGGATACTCACAGGTAATCCAGATACAACCATCTGGATTCAATACGACTGATACATGGACATATTTCAATCGGAGTATCTGGGATGATATCACCGCCCATAATCAGACAAGTGAGGTTTTTGTGGAAGAAGTAGAATTGAGGATGTACACAAGCCACAAGTATTCACGGCTCTCCATGCTATTTGATGATATGGTATTGGAATGCTCGGCACTAAACGACAGGGGCTATGAAGATCAACCCGGTGTTGGTGAAGAAATTCGAGCTTGGGGTATTCCTAGCACAGAGTCGTACTTCACAGTTACAAATGATGCGTTGAATGGGGACAAAGCCGCCAATCTGACGGTTCAAAATGGTGACTCCTACTATGGCGATCAAGAAGGTGCCTACCGCCCTCTCAACAATGAAACAGATACCTATCTTGAAGTGAGCTGGAAACTTGAAACATTCACATCACAAGTAGACGAGATGGTGCATATCATCATTGAGTTTGCCGACAACAAAGAATACTCATATGTTTTCGCCAATGGCAGCGATCCAACTGGAGGAGAGGGTGTAGATGACTACATCATTTTGCCCAATGGAAATACCATAGGTCAATGGTTCACTGTGCAACGGAATATCGCTGAAGATTATGAGTTGCTGTTCGGCTCAGCACCCGAAACCGCAATTGACCGAGTAAATCTTGAAGGTTACTCAGAGACAGGAGGCACCGTTGAGATTCTATTTGACGATGTTTACTTGTACAATGACGCAGCTCCAGAGATTTCTGAACTCAGCTACACCCCGATATCCCCAGAAGTTGATGAGGCGGTAGAGGTCAACGTGTCGGTCTATGATCTTGGTACTGATACTGTGAAACTACATTATAGAGTTGATTCAGGGGGGTGGAGTAGTATCCCCATGACTGACCTTGGTGATAATAGATACACTACTTCGATTCCTGGACAAGCCTTCGACGCAGTTATCGAATTCTACGTGTCTGCTAATGATACCTCAGGCAAGTCCACAACTTTGCTCGATGATTCAGATTACTTCAGCTATACAGTCACAGATACAATCGCACCAGAAGTAGAAATCGTGTCTCCAGAGCAAGGTGACACCGTTAGTGATTCGGTCCAAATCAACATCACAGCGAGTGATAGTGGAAGTGGAATCGACCGAGTGGAAATCTACATGGATAACACCAGCTTGACAAACCTCACGAGCGAACCGTTTCTCTACAGCTGGAACACAACCACGGTATCAAATGGTGATTACAACCTTACTGTCCGAGCTTATGATGAAGCCGGCAATTGCGCGGATGTACAAATAAGCGTTTCAGTAGAAAATGAAGCAACTACCACAACTACTACAACTACTACAACTACCACTACTACAACGTCTACAACTGAAACGACAACTACCACCACAACAGTCCCACCACCTGATTTCACGGTAGTACCGGCCATAATAGCTGCAATCGTGGCCATCGTTATCATCGTGATTGTCCTATATCAGAGACAACAAAGAAGCTAAATCAACAGACCCCCTAGCTGAGGGGTATGGAAGCATCTCAGGATTGGGATGCTTCTTTGCCTCCTCTCATCTGTGAATACAAAGGGTTATTCATAAGACGTAGCAAAATCAGAGAATAAACAGTTCATTCCTTTGCCTATTTAAGACTCGCCTTTTTCTGCCGAAGAGAATCTCTATTCCTGACTTCCGGGTTCGTAGAGCTATGCCGCCCAGATAGGGTTCACGTTCAGATTGGCTTAGTGGTTCACCAAGTATAGCTCTCTTAGCCGTCATGAGAGTCAGGTCATGCGTAATATTGATGGACATACATCCAGCCTCTAGGGCTCCCAGATTATTGAAAACGGTGGTATCCAGCCGATCCAAATAGTCTCCAAAGCTTTCCATTTCTCCATCATATCTTCCGTGAGCCCAATTGTTGATGAATTCAGTAACGTTTTCACCATCTGGATGCAGCTCGCGTGAGATTACATTCATTGCGTTTTCTGGGCCAACTAGAGCTGGAAGGGTATCAATGGTATCCACAGTGTATCCTTGTTCTGATAGACCGTCAGCCAAATGTTCAGCAGTTTCATAGCAGCGAGAAATGAAGCTGGTCGATATGTGGACATTGCTACCAACTCTAAGCCTACAACCCATCTCATATGCGGTCTTCCTTCCCAAGTCTGTAAGACCAGCCCCCATCATCTCTTCATGATTGTTGAGTCGCTCTCTATGGGAGTGTCGGAGCAGAAGAACTGTCTGAACTCCTGCAGGGGTTTCTCTTGTCCATTCGACAATGTTCCTAGCAGAATCCAACCACTCAAATGAATACCAACTCTTCGCATGAGGCATGTGTCTTCACTGACCATTACTGATGGGCATGTCGTTTGATTATTTGATTATCATTTGTTCTGATGCTAAGCCGAGTTCTCAGTGTTCATTCTCCCATCGATCACTTCATCCACAAGTTCGACAAGAGCTCTCACTAGTGCAGCTCCAAATCCTCCCAATAGCGCACCAATTATGATGCTGATGACTATGACTAGCCAGCCCAAGCCGCTCAGGCCTAGCAAGGCAATGAAGAAATCAGCAATTGCCAACGCTTGAGATGTTAAAATGAGATATCCGAAGAGGATGGCCCAAGCCAGTCCAACACCAAGAAATCCTGCTATGAAGGCACGTTTGAGCCTGCGGCAAAACAGAGCTCCAATACCCCCTGCAAGTAGCATCAGGATCCATAGTCCAGTCAGCTGGAATAGTACTCCAAGTATCAGTACGAAAACAATAACTAAAACAAATGGTAATTTCGGAATAGATTCATCGATTTTTGGCAATGTAAAGCCTCCTTAGGGTAGAAAAGAAATTTCGCGTTCCATCAGTGTGTCCTCAGTATCATCTTCCAAGAAATCCTGAGATGTAGAATAAAAGAGCATCTGATGGTAGCCATAATGCTCTGTTTCAGAATCATAGCTATACCAGAGGTCGAACATGTCGTGCCAATGAGGGCTGAAGATGTTTCCACTTTGACCGCCGGGATACACATTGTATGATTCAGAAATATCACTCAAATCTGCGACCATGCGCCATGATGGGCCACCTCGAACAACCCATCGTGCATCCCATCCGCGATGTCTGCCACCTCCAGCTGCATTGAGCGTATAACCCGATCCTCGGTGGGGACCTCCGCCAAGATATGTCAACCCGACAAGATGGTCTACAACAATGATGTGTTGATGCCCATATTCCCAGTTGCTTTGGTCGTTCCCCAAATCTTCATTCATATTATCAAGAGCACGATGAAGGGATTGCACAATCATAGTTTTTCGCGTTTCTATATCCTCAGTTGTGTGGTCATCCAGGTAATATGTCCAGTTTTCCTTGAGAATATGTTCGAGTACAGGATTCCGGGAAAGGCGCAACCGAGAATCTATAGTCCTGAGCTCATCAAAAACCTCGTAGGACAAGGCCTTCAACAGGTATCGCCATAGCGTCGGTGTCTTTGAATCGGTTTTCATAACGAAATCCCAGTCGCGAAACCAATCGATTGCTGTATCAATAGTGGTGTTCGATTCTTCAGCAGAGTCCCAGTCATCGATAACAATGGGTACAATCTCTTGGGCCGAAACATCAAGAGAATCAGCTTGGAATTGCATCATCTTTTCCACAGTAACGTCATCATCAGTACTGAGTAAATCATCAATTCTTCTTCCCCGATAGCCGTCCGCAAACAGACCCTGTAACGTAAAAGCAGAGTCTTCTGGAGCAATAGAACGCTGATTGCAGGATTGCAAGTACCCTTGCGTAGGATTGACTGATCGAGGATTACATGCGTACGGGATATTGCTTACCATCCCGACGGAATCATTGAGAGCTTCTATAGGAAACTCACCAGTATATCCAGCACGTATAGGAAAGCGACCAGCCACTGTCATTGCGATGTTTCCTTCGTCATCTGCATAAACGATATTCTGCGGAGGGCTATCCCACCAGTAAACTGCTTCATAGTAATCTGTGATGTTCTTGGCTTGATTTAGAAGCGACAAGGCGAGAATCTCATGGGTTACACCACTCCCCGTCCAGTTCATTGCCATATTCACGCCATTAGCAGAATAGTTATCGTATCCTCCGATAACAGAGTCAATACACGGACCATGAATGGATTTCCGGACTTCGAAATCCACCGTACCCTGGTCACTGGTTTCGATAGGTTCATTCAAAATTTCAAAATCTCTCCAATCATCGCCATAATAGTACTGTGTCTCGTTGTCAGGATTCAGTCTTTCGACGAATAGATCCAGAACATCAACGCCAACATTGGTGAAGCCCCAAGCAATCTGATCCGTATGACCCAGCAGAATTCCCGGTAAACCTGGTAATGTAACTCCTGCGACATCTAATGCCCCAGGAACAACGATATGGGCTTCGTACCAGAGTGACGGCGCCTGAAGGCCTAGGTGAGGATCGTTAGCAAGAAGTGGTTTTCCAGTTGCTGTTCTGTCTCCATGTACAACCCAGTTATTGCTTCCCACTAACTCTTGGGGTCCAAGAGCTTCTGCCACGTTTGAAATTGCATCGAGTACCATTTTGAGCTTCTCGACGCCTAGAGTATCTTCATCACAATGTTTCGATTGAATCTGCTTTGGGGGATTAGTTGTTGCAGGAAAGTCCCCGGGTGCATTCGGAAATTCAGTCAAACTCAAGTTATGCTGTTCAGGAATGATGGGGACGGTATAAGGCATAACAGAGGGGTACATATCCTGGCGTAGGCTTTCGTTTTCTATCGTTGCCCATATGAATTGACGCTCAAGATCAGCGAACCCTCCAGACAGACCCCAAGTCATCATTTTGCTCCAAAGGAAGATGTCATGTGGAGTCCATTTTCGAGCTTGTATGCCTAGCATCTTGAATTCGAGTGGTGTGGTTGCTTGTGTCATGGATTCTATGAAAGCATTTACTCCCGCCACTTCAGCATTAACCAAGTCTAAGGCATATGCTATCTCAGGATTACTGTCTTGATGGCTCAGAAACCACTCGTAGGTTCTTTCAGCAGCCCGTGCAAGGCCAATTGTTCGATAGTATTTGTCGGTTGAAAGAGCAGGAGACCCGACAAGCTCACTAAGCCTGCCCGCTGCCATGTGATTCTGTAAAATCATCTGAAAGAGACGTTCTTTGGCATGCAAATATCCAAGCACACGAAATGCATCTTCAACGGTCTCAGCGTAGATGTGAGGGACCCCCCATGTGTCAATAATGACATCAACTGGAGCATCCAAGATGGACAGAGAGACGGTCATATCTGATTGGGGGTTGGCGACTCTTCCACTATCGAATATCCCACCCCATGGTTGGAGTATCCCTAAGCCGCCAGCAAGTGGTCCAATGGGCATAGTTAGTAAGATAATCAAAGCAATTGGTCCCACAAACGATAACCCAAGTTTCGCAATCTTTTTTCTCATTTGGGCCTCCTCACCTAATACCTTGGCATGACGCATCATGCGACTTAAACATTCCTAGTCAATTCTGATATCACAAAAGACTGAAATAGAACAGTTCGTGCATTCCTGTAATAGTGTCTAGAATCAGAGGAGGAGTGTTCGGTCTACATGCCTTTAACAGAAGTAGCATTGACGTTCGTACTGGCTGTTGCGGGAATGATAATCTGTTCAGGTATCATGTACATAAGTATTGGCAGAATGATTGCCCCATTGTTAGCATTTGTTGTTGCGGGACTGATTATTCCAGTCATCATGAATATTGTTTGGACTATGCTTTTGCCCTTTGTGACAATAATGGATTATCCAAAAACATCATTCATAGTCCCCACTGGTCCAGGTGTTGCAGTTGCAGTTGGTTGTTGGGCGGGTTTGTTCATAGAATACTACGCAGGTTTGCAGCTAGATGAATATGGAGATACGTCATGCTATAGATGCAGCCTGATGATTTTTGCGGCGATGTTGATTGGTATCCTTGCGTTCATAATGATTCCATAGCTCAAGCGAATGCCATCATACTCAAAGAACAAGAAAGGCCGATCTGTAAACGCTTTTCAAGCTGAACCAGGCGGTAGAGGGGGTTTCCATCTTGAATCCGATTTTGTTCGATATAGGAATGATAAAAGAATTGTCAGACAAGGAGACCTCAAGCTATCTCTTCAAAGGGTATTTCGGAAATGCTCAACCCGTACATCCCTAAAACACCAATAGCCTGTTCAATCCAAGTCTAGAAAAGCCAAGTTACCCTTAAGCAAGCGGCGCCAAACCAACTATTTATCACGAATATACCTGCTAAGTTCGACCAGCAAAAAGTGGAGTAGACTGATTTGTTTGAGCACCTTGATGGTATTGTAGAAAAAGGAACCAGCATGGGCGCTTCGTACGTTGAAGCGCGTGGTGAAAACAGCTTCGTAGAATACATTCAGATGGATGATGGCAGAGTCAATGCTCTCAGCCGTCGTATTGAACAGGGCGTCGCTCTGAGAGTGCTTGTTGATGGTGCGTGGAGTTTTGTTTCAACGGGACAACTTGATAGACTTGATGAGTATATAGATGATGCAGTTTCTATGGCAAAAGCAGCAGCAAGGAGTCGCAGAGAACCTATAGAACTTGCCGAAGTAGATACATTCGAAGATACAATTGAAGCGGATATTGAAAGAGATCCTCAGAACGTTCCGATTGAAGAGAAGATCGAGTATCTGAAGAATTTAACAGCTGCTGCCAAGGACTATGACGAACGAATCAGTGCGGTGACCGGGAAGCTGAGAAGTATTTCTGGCGAAACATTCCTTGTTACATCTGAAGGGTCGCGTATCAAGAAACCCAAGCTTCTGGTTTGGGTATATCCGTGGATAAGCGGAAAAGAAGGAACGCAACTGACAGCTGCCAGATATGAAGAGGCATCAACCCATGAGGGCTGGGAATTCATGGAGAACACCGCCACACCCGAACTAATCGCAGAAGAGGCCGCCAAGCGGGTCGTGCTACAGCTAGATGGAGTGAAAAGCAAGGCAGGTTCATTTCCCTGCGTGTTGGGCCCGCGAGTAATTGGCGTGCTTGCCCATGAAGCCCTCGGCCACCTGGCAGAAGCAGATCTCACAGTGAAAAGCGCCTTTGCAGGCAAAGTTGGAGAAGTCGTTGCTGCGGAGGGAGTAAATATGATCGATGACGGCACGGATGAAAACAATCTGGGCACAGAAGCCTATGATGAAGAAGGAGTTCCTCCAAGCAAAGTGGAGATAATCAAAGATTCCGTACTAAACGAGCTCATGACGAACCGGGAATACGCTGCCAAGACCGGACAACGAGTTACCGGAAATGCACGTGCAGAAAGCTACTTGTATCCACCAATAATCCGTATGAGAAATACATACTTCGAGAAAGGAAATTATGCACCAGAGGAAATTTTTGAGGGGATTGATTTTGGGTATTATTGTGCCGACTTCCGAGGGGGGCAAGCCCAGATGAATGCTAGCTTTCAAGTGGGTGTTCAAGAGGCCTATGAGATTGTCGATGGGGAACTCGGGAACCCAATCAAGGATCTATCGATTTCGGGAATCGCTACTGATGCACTTTTCAAAATTGAAGGTGTAGCGAATGAGGACTTCCCCTACGAGTTGGGCAGATGTGGTAAAGGCCAGACAGCCTATGTGGCCTCAGGGGGACCAAAGATTCGATTTTCTAAAGGCGGAATAACCTTTGGAGGCCAGGAGTAGAAGGTGACGAAAATGAATGAAAAGACACTCTTAGACCTATGTACGGATGCGTTAGACGTAGCTGAGAAGAAAGGTGTTGATGCAGCCGAAATCCAAGCTCATCATGAGTCTGAATTGGAATCTGAGGCAGAAATGGGACAAGTAAGTAGTGTTAATCAAAAAACTGGCAGCGAAATCGCAGTCAGGCTCTATATAGGGCAAAGAATGGGGTCTGCTTTTACGAGTATTGCAACTTCAGATTCTGTGGAAAAGGCGGTAGATCTTGCAATCGCAGCCGCGAAGGCATCCACTGTGGACGAGAAGTGGGAAGACCTGCCCACTCCCGCAGACTACCCGTCAGTAGAGGAATTATGGAACTCCGAAGTTGCAAATCTGGAGTCGTCAACAATTGTAGAAAGAACCAATGAACTCATAGCCAGAAGCAGTTCAGAAGAAGGGCTCATTCCTGCATCTGCGGGTGGAGGAATCTCTCTCTATCAATCAGCTTATGCCAACACAAATGGCATTGAGCATTCGGAACGAGGTTCTCTTGCTTATGCATTTCTAGCCGCAGTTGCAAGAACTGAATCTGGAATGACACCGATGACATTCTGCTTTGATATGAAGCGGTCACCAGATTTGGACTTGGACTATGTAATTGATGAGGTTACATCTACGATTCGAGTGATGAAGGAAACCGCAAAGGGAAGGGCAGGAAAGCATGATGTTGTAATGCACCCATCTGCATACGGACAATTGCTTCAATACACGCTTGTACCCTCAATCCGCGGTGATAACGTAACGAGAGGCAAATCGAAGATTGGCGACAAATTGGGAGAGAGTATAGCAGCAGAAACTCTGAATGTGTATGATGACGGGACGAACCCACGTGGAATTCAAGCATCAATTGCTGATGATGAGGGGGTTCCACGTCAGAAAACACCAATTCTTGAAGATGGAATCCTTCAATCATTCATTTGGGACAACTACTGGGCAAACAGAAGAGGGGTTGAAAGCACAGGAAACGCTAGTCGTAATAGGCGACAAGGGCTCGTCGAAGTAGCCCCATCGAACGTAGTAGTGGAATCAGGCTCCGTCTCCGATGAAGAGCTTATCAGTGGAATCGATTACGGATATCTCATCAAGGGATTACAAGGTGCACATAGCTCAAATCCAGAATCAGGTGATTTCAGCGTAGTTGGTAACCCGGCGATTCTCATTGAAAATGGAGAACCAGTAGGAGCCGTACACGGGCTTGCATTATCAGGGAATGTTTACGACCTGCTGAAGAGCATAAACAAGATTGCAAGCGAAGAAATAGTACTTCAGCAATTAATCGGTCCGCTGATTCTATTCAGTGATGTGAGTGTAGTAACGAAGGGCTAGCATGGGACTTGTTTCAATCCTATTGCAGGAGGGGGGGTTTCTTCATCAATATGGGGAAGTGGGTAAGTGAGCATCGATTCCCGATTCTAATCTATCGTGACAAGAGCGGGCAAAGTTTCCAGTCACTCCAGTAAGAAACAAAGGAGCAATGTTCCGAAGATTTATTTGAGAATGAATGATTAATATTACAATTAAGGCTGTTCATGGACCAAATCAAACAAAGAACAGTCTATAATGAACAACATCCAAAACAGAAAAGCAAAAGGTGTGATATCTTGAAAAGTGTGAGTGAAGGCGGAATCACGGTATATGTCCAAAGCAATGGCAGGTCAATGAGGGTAATAGAGTTGCCCCCTAACCAGGCGGAATCAGAGAGTTCCCTCAATACCTTGAAGAGCGGTGAAAGGAAATTGCCTGAAGACCAGATGATAATGCTCTTCGCTGCTACCAAAGCAGCTAGCGAGCTGGGCTGTCAATGCAAAGTTGTTGATGTTGGTCAATGGAGCTATCTGAAAAGCTTGAAGGGACCGAAGGTACCAATTCCAAGTGTGAGTGTTGGCCATCGAATACTGAAAGGAAGGCCAAAGACAAGCGAGATAGTAGACACTTACAAACAGGCGGCGAGTAGATAATCGAAGCTCAAGATTCCACACGTTGCCATAGATAGCCAGATTACTTTTCGACTGTAACAATGAGATTTCGGTCACGTGTTCTGTCAAAGGGACTACCATCATAGGTGGAGTAGAGCTTCATATCATGAAATCCAGCCTCATTCATGATTTCATGAACAATATTGTGGTTCAATTGTAGTACTTGAGTTGTATTTAGATTCATCTGCCATTCTTCATCTTCTTTGTGAAAAACGCTTAGAACTAATGTTGAAAAGCTAGAATCCTCAATATGATCAAAGAAACGGAAGAAAACTAAATCATCACCACTGGCAGATTTAGTTCCCTTTGGGGTTATGAAGCGAAATCCCGTTTGGTCCATACTCTCAAAGTTGAGTATTTGATACAGGAACATTCCTTCAGATACTAGTACATCATGAACGTCTGACACCACTTGTTGGAGGGTTGCAAGATTTGGAAGCAGTGCAAGAGAATTGCCCAGACATAAAACAAGATCGAAGTCATCTGAAATTGACTCCTTCATATCTCTCATATCTGCAACCATGAACTCCGCGTCGCTATGATGTCGATTCGCAATTTCTCTTGCCTTTTCTATCATGTTGGAACTGCTGTCAATCCCGAGTGCTTCAGCCCCTTGTCTTTCAAGTTCAATAATGTGTCGACCGGTTCCGCACGCAAGATCTAGTATTCGCTTGCCATCGATATTTCCGATTGTGTCGATTATGAAAGGAATCTCCCTACGGAGTCTTTCCTCCCAGTTAATACTATGATCATATGCAAGTGCAATGTCATCAAATTTCCCGCTAGACACCATAGAACCTCCATTTCCTTTCAAATACAAAGATTCAGGGCGTGCTTTGCCTATTCACTTTTCGATATTGGGTTTTCGTTTGTATCTATTTTGGGCAACCAAACTTTGAATCGGGCACCTTTCTTACGCTGTTCTTCAATACGATTCTCGACTGTTATCTGTCCATCATACTTGTCCAAAATCAGCTTGGCAAGATGTAAACCAAGTCCGCCATACCTACGAGATAAATCAAAGAGAATCTCTTTTCGTTTATCCTCGATTCCCACTCCATTATCTGCAATGGATACTGAATAGCCCCCAAGTGATTCTTCCATTCGCACCCAGACTTTTTTCTCACTACGTGGATTATGTTCTACTGCATTCTCCAGAAGAATATGAAAGAGCTCGGCGATATTTCTATCTGCATTTACAAAAGCCTTCGATACACAAATTTCCGATTCCATAGTAGCTTCAGGGAATTCAGTCCCAAAAGCATCCAAAGAACTACTTAGGATGTTGGTAACCTCGATTGGCTTCAATTCCCCATGATCAACTGAATCTAGTTTCTTGGCATCCCGAATAAGGCTGCTACTTTCCTGTAAGGTATTAATCGCGCTTTCAAGTACAGCAAGAGTCTCTCGATCCGCAGTCTCTTTTTCAGCGAATTCGAGTGCCAAAAGAACAGCTTGAAGATCGTTCGTAATATCGTGTCCAAGAATATCAAGATACAGCATAGCTTGGTTTCTTTGAATTTGGAGACGCTCCTGTGATTGTGCCAAGCTACCAATGGCGTTCTCAAGATAGGATGACAGCTTCCATACAAGAATAGCCAGAATATGGAATGTTGCGATAGCAGGTATGTTGGGTAGGATGTGACCAGCTATCTGGGACATTATTGAGATGATAACAGAGCTTACTGAAGCAACCAAAACTGCAGTCCAAGGGCGAACAAGGAAAGCCGACATGGTAATTGGAACTGCGAAGATTAGCAGAGATCGCCCATGAGAGACATGATACGGAGTTTCGGTAAAGATAATTATCAGAAGAATAGCTAGTATCAAAAGACCAGTGATTGTTCTTGATTCTGTTTTGTGGAGTAATCGTTCCATAACCAACACGAAAACGAAAAGTGAAAAAGAAGACAGAAGCAAGAGTGTAACATCGTTCCAGCCGGAAACCCATCCGCTTGGAACAGAAATTACGGAAAGAATCATCACAACAGAAGAGCCAAGAGCTATTATCCGTAGCGTGTGTCTAGTCATACGGTCTTGGAGCTCTTCAATTCGTGAAGGGCGATTGAATAGGTGTTCTCTCTCCTTCATTTCGACACTTTGCTCATACTTGCTCGCTGCTATATGAAGAATCCCCAGATGTATTCGCGAGGTATTTTCAGGCCGAATCTACCTAAAGCGAACGAAATTGTCACCATGATAGATACAATTGCAACCACTGGACACCACATCAATGGTATATGGCAATCTTAATATATTGATTTATCGCAATTATTCGATGTATTTAGATGTAAATAATGAGGGTAGAAAGATGGAATTAGAATTACCTGCAACCGAAAAGGAACTATCATTATTCGAGAAGTATTTGCCAATTTGGATTGCAATCTGTATGGTCGGCGGGATAGTCATGTCCCAAGCACTCCCGGGGATAAGTGCTGTTATTGATTCATGGCAAGTCGGAGGAGTTTCAATCCCGATAGGCATTTGTTTGTTCCTCATGATGTATCCAGCAATGCTCAACTTCCAAGTCTCAGAACTGAAGAAACTGGGAAGGAATCCGCAACCGATACTATTGACGCTCATTTCGAACTGGATTGTAGCGCCCTTGGTGGGATACGGACTGGCAACATTGTTGCTTCCGGGACAGGAGCAATTAATCGTTGCAGTTATTTTGTTAACATCTAGTCCCTGTACAGCAATGGTTCTGGTATGGGGATATCTTGCAAATGGGAATCAAGAACAAAATGTAATCACAACCAGCATCAATACGTTTACACTCATTCTTCTTTATGCACCTCTAGTTGCCATTTTCACCGGACTCTCCAATATCCCAATAGACCGATGGCTGCTGCTGGTCTCTGCGTTTGTATTTATTGGGCTGCCTCTATTGCTTGGAGTTGTGAGCAGGAGAGTTCTAGTTGATTGGAAGGGGAAAGAATGGTTTGAAAGTACATACCGACCAGCTGTAGGAAACTTAGCCCTAGTTGCCCTCTTGACAACTCTCATAGTATTGTTTTCGCTCAACGGAAGCATAATGCTGGATCGCCCAGACCTTCTAGTCTTAGTATCTGTTCCACTTATAGCCGGTTTCGCTATCGTTGTAGGATACAACCTTTTGGTAACGAGGATCGTGGGCCTTGCATATCAGGAGGGGGTTATTAGTGTCATCATCGGATCTTCAAGCCATTTCGAAATAGCGATTGCGACCGCTGTTTCAATCTATGGCGTTGGTTCTATCGCTGCACTAGGAACTACGATGGGATTGTTCTGGGAAGTGCCCATTATGCTTGGGCTGGTGTATCTGGCCAAGCACTTGAAAAGCAAAGACTACTGGAAACAACCTTCAGAAACAACAAAAAGGGAAGCTGTCCAGTATACAGAATAGAGTGCTAACATTGGTATCCGATGACAAGCTCCTAGATTGGCGGGTGGAATTCCACAAAGCCTTGAGTAACCCAATTAGACTTCGAATTGTTGAGGATTTATTGGAAGGTGAAGAATGTCAGTGTGAAATATTTCCTCGGATAGGACTATCTCAGTCAACGGTATCCTCTTATCTCTCTCAATTAGTTGATGCAGGAATACTCGAATCAAGACGTGATGGCAAGAGGAAGCTATATTCTATTTCGAATGAGGAAATCGCAGGTCTTTTACAAAAAATCAAAGAGACTGTGGAGTCCGTGCGGCAGTGAAGTCAAGGATAGCCGAACTAATATCCCGTACTCATTCTAGTCATCTTTTCTCAGCCAATAGACAGCAGTTGTAGTTACCACCAAGCCCGAAAGAACACCCACAACCAGAGCTAATTCCTCAAATGTTAGACCCAAGAAAGACGGATCAAGAGAATCTCCAGATATCCGTTGAAGGATTCGGAAATAATGGTCATTGGCGTCGAACTCAATCATTTCGCTTGGTACGTAGGTTGACACATTGAAGGGACCGGATGTAACCATTTCATTCTCTGAGGGTTTTGGATTCCAAGTATTCCAGCCGTTTAGACCAATCTCGACGAATATATGCTTTGGAATTATTGGTTTGTAGCCGATAGAACCTAGATGCCAAATCGACTCAATATTGAACTGGAATCGGACCTTATAGGTGGTCATCTCTACAGCCTGAGTCATGTTCCAAAAATCTGGCCCGTATGGCCCCCCGGAGGTGTCGCGATAGTAATTGATTGAAAAGGCAATATCTTCAGCCGTGATGGGGCTACCATCAGTCCAAGTGAGATTATTATAGAGTTCAAATGTTACCCGCGTGAAACCGTTAGGAACTGCAGGATTGTCGTCATGTGTTTCCATGTTGTATGACTTTGCCATCCATCCCATTTCTACACCGTTTGGACCCTGTTTCAGCAGGCTATCATACATCACACTGAGCATCGCTTCAACTGGATAATCATCCACCAAGGTCATGAAATTGAAACTCGGAATTTCCATGTCATAAGTGGTGCGGAATGTGCCTCCAAACGGGCCGCCATTTGCTAGTTTGGGATGAGACCTGTAGTAGGTCCACCAGCTTGGAACACCAGTATGTACATCATTCACAAAACCATCAAAACGATCAGTACGATATGCTGAAATCACTGATTTCTGATAAAGCACAATCTCTGGACATTGATACGTCCATATCTGCTGAAGACATTGTGCTGCTTCGTATACTGCATCATAATCTGGTGTGTGAAGGAGTTTATCAGCCCAGAAATCAAATGTTTCGTTTTGAAAGTTTGCCAGATTGTATCCACGATAATCCCTAAGTTCTGACCAGAAGTTGTATCCAAGCCAATCAACATACATAGTATTGAACTGTCTTGAGAGAATAGCCATATCATAATCGCCATGCCAGTATAGACGCTCTAAATAGTCATAATACCAGCCTTGAGTAATCAAGGCATCAATATGGAGAGCTTCAAAAGCCACTTCAAGTTGATTCTTCACGGGTTCGCTCTTGATGAAATGATCTGAGGACCAAACCACAACATCGAAGTTATCTCCATTGGGAGCTTCTCGGTACCCATCGCCGTCAACATCGAGAAAACCAGTTTCATTCAGCAGTTTATTCCCATAATCGATATCAGCATCATAGTAGCTGAAATTCAGTTTTCCCTCAACAGAGTAGGGATTGGCAGCAGGCACACAGGAATCTAAGGTGTTGGCATATCCACCCCAGATATCCTCAGCTATAGCATTCTTATCTATTGCAAAAGCCAGAGCTCGTCTGAATCCTGTGTAGTTGAATGGATATTTCTCAGTATTGATGGACAAGCAGACGTAACCATTTTGTGGAGTTGTTGAAACATTGATATTTTCTGTTTCCTGTAGTTCCGCAACGAGATCAGGGGTTATTCCTTCTCCAATCAAATCAATCTCATCATCCGTAAGTGCTTCCACCTGTCTCGCTTCGCTCGGGATATGACGTGCCACTAATTTGTCAATGGATGGACCATTGATTTTCGAATAGGGTTCTGGCTTTGTTGCGGCTACCATTACTGAAGAAACCGTAGGAAGCAGAAAAGAGAGAAGCAGACATAGAACAAAAACGATTCGTCCATCATACGATGCCCTGCACAAATTCGGAGACCTCCTGTTGAAACAATAAACTTCTATGAACGATTCAAGAAAAGAATTCTTGTGTATGTGTGAACAATTTGTTCACGATTCGAAGAAGGAATATTCCTATCGTCAGGCATCTTGCTTTCTATCATCAAAATATTCAATCTTCGCCAATTTGGTTGTATCATCTCTAGCTCTAATCTGACTCTGGCTCATACTTCGAAGGTCGATGCTCAATTTGTCCGAGTTTCGCGTTAGCCACAGTTCATAAGCATCACGAGCAAGAATACTAGCCGCAGCCACAGCCATTGTCTCTTCAGCACCATGTTTCTGAACAAGCCTAATCTCACTCAAATCGAAAACTTGACTCATCCGCTTTCTTGTTTTGACCCGAGCAAATTCATCTACAACAATCTGAATATCTGAATCAGCAAAATTCTGTTTCACTAGTTCGTAGATTTCAGAGACAGCCTTTGAATGTGCCCATGCTAGAATATCATTGAGGTTCTTGCTTTCCGCCCTGAAATCAGCAAACATGTTGTTGAATTTGTGAGGTGAGATGACCAAAACGTGTTTGGATTCACAGTATCCAACGATATCCTGAGCTTTCTGAGCGATTCTGTGGCGGGGAAGATCTTTACTGTCCATGATTCCAAGCGCTCTGAGATGCTTGGATTGTTGAGGTGTGAGTGCGACCGCGGCAACAGTAAGAGGGCCCAACCACTCACCTTTTCCTGCCTCATCTGAACCAATGATAATCTCATATCCCTCATCTTCGAATTGCATCTTCTGTATCGTTCTGTAAATCAATGCAGCACATTCAGAGGTATTAGACACAACTTTCCCGGTCCTATATCCAACAATGATGCCGCCTGAATATGCTAGTCTAAACTCCTCATGCCTGCTCTTAGCATCCAGCTGTGAAACCGGTTCATCTTTCAGAATCAAATCACGCATCTCGATAATCTTGCTAGGTGGAACTATTACAGTGGAAGATTCCAGATGAGACTACCTCCTCCTGCAGCCATGCATCTGCAGGTATTTAGATGTACTCATAAAAGAGTCGAAGAATCTTAAGGAGGTAGAAAACCTATTCAGAATAATAATATCACGAATTGGGCTCAGAGGTTCAAACGAACATAGTGAAACATGCTCATAATGCGAGCCCTAAGGAAAACCAGTACTTCCATGTAAGAAAGAGGTTGTAATCATCAAGAATAAGATTCCACCAATGACACGTAAGCAATGGCCACATTAGCAGCCTAGAGACTAACTCTTGTAACATCTCCAATAGTGACGGCCTTCTGAATTCCAGATTTGGTTTCAATTACTAATGCACCATCATCCCGGATATCCACGGCTGTCCCTTCAATCGTATCAGCTCCAGTATCAACTACCACATGATAGCCAAGAATCTTGTTCAGCCATTTCCATTCCTCAATGGTATCATCGTAAGATCCGTTTTCTTTCACAACTCCGATTCGTTTGTCAATTGCCAGAAGGATTTCCCTCAGTAATTCTTTACGAGAGATTTCATTTCCAGTGACTTCGATGAGACTTGCAGCAGGATACCTAAACTCAGTTGACAAGCCACTCATGGGATGGTTAAGATTTATGCCAACACCAACCACAACTCCTTCAATTTTGCCACCTTTAGATATGGCCTCGCAGAGGATTCCACCAACCTTGTTTTCATCAATGATGATATCATTAGGCCATTTTATGCTGGAATCAACTCCCACAACATGTCGAATAGACTCCGTCACAGCACAAGCCACAAGCATCCCCAGAATGGGTGAAGGTATTCCTTCCAGTGGACTTTCAAGAAAAACCGAAAAATAGAGTCCACCAGGGGGGGAAATCCAAATTCTGTTCATCCTCCCTCTTCCAGCAAGCTGCTCATCGGCAATTACTAACAGACCATGGTGCTGACCAGCGAGGGCTTCCTTCTTTGCCGTCTCGTTTGTGGAGTCCAATTTCTTGAAATAGCGAATCCTAGGTTTGAAATATCTAGTTTCCAGATTATCTGCGAAGGATTCGGGCTCGAACATCGTTTTCTTGTCCTATTGTCTTTTTCTCCAAATAGAATTTTCGCTGGAATTTCGAACAGGTTCTACCGCAAGAACCTATATTTGTGGGTACTGGTATTCCTATCTCGTGGGGTCCCAGATGACGAGTCTAGCAGGCGCTGTTATACTGGCAGACCGGAAGAAAACAGTGCTTTTCAAAAACAGAGACGTACTGAACACAGAACAATGCGACACCCTTTTCTATGATGTCGATTGTTTCGGAATTCGAGGGGTCGATAAGGCAACACAGAAGGAATCGGGATTGACTGTCGGTGTGAATCGGCATGGGTTGGCTGTAGCAAGTACACATGTACACAAAACAGTTGACCCAAACTATGACCTCTTGGCCGAACAGATTGTCATGTTTGCAAAAGACGCGGAAGATGGCTTGAAAATGACCAGAAGCTACCTAAAAGGGGGGCGAAAGTATCAGTGGGGTAATTTGATTCTGGCTGATCACGATAGCATCCTTGTCATAGAAATAGCCGGTAGTAATCATTCCATTGAACGGTCTGAAAGAAAAGCGCTTCGGACGAGTCATCATGTTATGCTAGATACTGAAGACACACTTAGACAATCTCTTGCCAAGTCTGGAGAGTACACATACGAAAATTCAGTAAATCGACTCTACAGAGGTTATGAACTCGTGAAAGAAGTATCTAGGGTCGATGGTGTATTTGACATGCTAAAAGATCACGGAGACAATCCAAGCAGTGAAAGCATGTGTGTACATGGCGAAAACGGAGAAGTGCCTGAAACAAGAAGAAGCTATGTCATCGAGGTGAATCATGGCAAGGACGCAAAGCGGCCCAGTGTTCTATTCCACGTAGCAAAGGGCAGGCCATGTGAGAATGAATTCATGGCAATACCATTAGTGTTTCCTGCAGACGAACAGGTTATGGAACGAGCTCGGTCTATGTATTTCGAGTAAGTATTCAACAATCAAGTTTCTTTAGCGAAAAGCCAAGTTTAATCGATAGTTGGAAACAGTTAGTTACATTAGTAATAGCGAACCCATAATACTTCAAAAAATACTGAAAAAAAGGATGAATAGACGAATAACATTCATAATCTATCCATCTTCTATTAGTTTTGTTCGCCAAATTCAAATCTTACGTCCCCCAGAAAAGGCGTGGATACATGATGGATACTGAGCAGTTGTATAGCAATATCCTTGAAGGTTCAACTAGCCTGATTCACAGCATAAAACCAAATGGGTCCTTTGAATTCGTGAATCGGGCATGGAAGAATACTTTGGGATATACAGAGGAAGAAACAGATGAAATGACTATTGACAGGATAATCTTCCCTGAAATGATACATAAGCATAAAGAAATGTTAGATTCGGTTTTTAATGGCAACAGAGTCACGGATTTCAATTCTATCTTCGTATCAAAGGATGGCGAACGGGTTTTTGTGGAAGGGAATATACTCCCGAGAGTTGAAGAGTCACAGGTGGTAGCTGCGCAATGCTACTATAGAGATATAACCAAGGAAAAAGAAACGCGAATAAGATTAAAGGAAGAGAGGAAACAATCAGAATTCCTACTAGATTTGATGCTACATGATATCACCAATATCAACCAAGAAATCATTACAACTTTCGAAATAACCTTACATCATCCAGATCTACCAAGTGACCTCAAGGAAATCGTTGAGGAGGGGCTTGAAGAAGTGGATAGAGCGTCAAACCTCATATCAAATGTCCGAAAAATCTCAATCATTGAAGAAAGAAGCCATTCTACAGAGAGCAAGGATCTGGGAAAAGCAATTCTTGATGCTGCTGCTGAAGTAGATTCTACTTTTCCCGACAAGAAGATGAAGTTGAATACAAACGTCAATGAAAATGAATACTTCATCATGGCGGATGAATTCCTAGATGATGTGTTCTTTGCTCTCCTGCATAATTCAATGAAATTCGATGAGAAAAAAGAAGTCGAAATAGATATTGAACTGGAGGAAATATCTCACACCCCGTTCTTGCGTATCGATATTAAAGATCGGGGACCTGGTATCCCAGACAAAGACAAGGAGCAAGTCTTTGCGAAAGTGAGCGGGAAAAGAGAAGGAATTCTAGGGTTGGGGCTGGGACTGACTCTTGTGAAAAAGGTTCTAGAGAATTACGGAGGACAAATTCGAGTGGAGGACAGAGTGCAGGGCGAGTACACAAAGGGAGTGAATTATGTGATTCTACTCCGTCGCGAATACGATAGTGATTCAGATAGAGGGGGCCGTTAAAATGGTAAGCGTATTGATTGTCGATGATGACAAGTTCATCCATAAAGTGCTTGAGCGAATAATAGAACTTGGAGGACACGACGTAGTTGGTCATGCCAGCAATGGGGCAGAAGCAGTTGAGCAATTTGTTGCATTAGAAGAAAAACCAGATATTATCCTGATGGATGAACGCATGCCAGTGATGAAAGGTGCAGCTGCAACAGCAGAAATCCTTGCATTGGATAGCAACACCAAAGTGCTATTTGTAAGCGCCGACGAATCTGTTAAACCCAAAGCAATGGAAGCTGGTGCTGTGGGATTTCTCACCAAACCCATTCGCAGTGCTCATCTCTTTGAAGCTATCGAGAAACACACCAGTTGCTAAACCCTGCTTCTGCGGTGTATTGATTTCTAGTAGCACTAGCCAGAGAGACTACACAGAAAGAGGAATTAGAACCTCGAAAGTGGCTCCAGAGTCTTCTTGTGGTTCGAGCAATTCAATGACTCCGCCAACAGCCTCTACGACCTGCCTTGAAAGATAAAGGCCTAGTCCCCCACCCCGTGTTGACACCCCTTTTTCAAAGAGATTATCACGGATTTCCTCTGCAATTCCGGGGCCGTCATCCCTAAAGATGACCTTTGCATTGTTTCCCTCCCGGGATAGCTCCACTGTGATTTTCGGATTCGTGCCTGCATGAACGGCAGAGTTTCTAAACAGATTCTCGAAAACCAACGGAAGTAGCTTGCTTTCCGTTATTCGCAGATTATCTGCTTCTTCATCAATCCGTAAGTCTACGGTGATATTTGGGTTAGCCCTTTCTGATCTAGAAGCGATATTTCGCAACATTTTGGCTATTTTGCGCTCCTCAGAATCAGTCGCTCGTCCAAAAGTTCTGAGAAGTTTCATCATTCGTTGGAACACAGCTTCGGAAGAAGACAATGCTTGTTTTACCATGTCATCTTGTGATTTCAGGACCATCTGAAGCAATTCATGATTTCCGATGATTACAGAAAGATCATTTCTCAAGTCGTGCCTAAGTAGTTTAGAGTATATTTCTAACTCCCGATGCTGCTGGCGTCTTATATCCTCATTGTGTTTCCTTTGGAGATAGCGTTCAAGCTCATTTGCCAAAGTCTGAATTAATGTCCGTTCTTCATTCGAGAAAGGCACTTCATCTTCTGGAGAGCGGTTCTCAAGATAACAGACCTCTAGCTTCCCTTTCAGCCCCTCACCATATGAGAACTCCTCAGTTTGCTTCCATTCGGTATCGGCATAGTTGGCAGAACTAACAATGGTCGGTCCAAGTGTGACTCTAGCTGCGGTTATACTAGGATATTGCCAACCTTCAGGAATCAAATGAACAAAGGTGTTTAGGACTTGTTTTAGAGGTGTTTCTGTTTGAGAAAAAAGCTTCGTAACAGCTCTATAGCAAATAATCTGATGTGCAATATTCTCAAGGTCCTCTTTTCTCTTCCGCTTCTCAGTGATATCATCAACAGTCGCTAAGAGGATTGAGTTTCGTTCCTCAGGCCCATTGATGGGAATGATGGAGGCCATAAGGATTCTTTTCTCACCATTTTGATTTACTGATTCGAATTCTCTAGATTCTGATTCCCCCAAGCCATCCAGATAAGGTAGTTTTGAACCTTTTAGCTCTTCCGGATTTGTATTCAACATGAAACCCAGAGTAGTGTTAGCAATATCGATTTCCCTCTCATCATCAAGAACAGCGACGCCCATGGGAAGAGCCTGAAGTATGGGTATCAGGAGATCGGAATTCTCGGACATCGAATAGTAGTCCCCTTGCTTGATTGGAATACATAACGACTGTTTCGTTATAACTTATATCCAGCTATGGTTGCTCTCAGGTTACATCCGGTGCCTCTGGAGCCTCTTTCTCACGTTTGATTTTAGCCTTACGCATTGCGCTAAGTTCCTTCTCCTTACCTCTGAAGAAAGTGTAGAAGAATAGGACACCAAGCAGATATAGACCAGATACCAATAGATAGGGAACTCGATAAAGCCCCCGAGCTAGCAGCCATCCCCCGATTATGGCAGCGACCCCCCTTACAAAAGAGTCTCCTGTGCGTGTTATGCCTACTGCAGTAGCTCGTTCCTTCTTGGTTAAACCTTCCATGAAAAACGCGTTGCTAACGGGGCCAGCCATATTCATCAGCACAGTACGTGATACATAGGCTATGACACCGATGTACAGAACTGGTGCCCACCCCAGCATGAGTAAGAAGGGAATAGATAGTGCTTCGGTTACAATTACCGTCTTCACCTTTCCTATTCTATCTGCCAAGGCTGGTGCTGAGAATTGTCCTACAGACAGCAAGATTGTATTGATAGCAAAGATTAGCCCGATTGTAGCTTCATCAACTTGGAAAACCGAACTGAAGTACAAGTTGAAATAAAGGACAATCACGCCTGCGCCAAGGCCAATTGTACTAGTAGTGATTGTGTATTTTCCAATGAAATCCCAATTTCGAACGTTAGCAAAGCCAAGCCTCTGCTCAGATTCTTGCGGTTCATCAGGCGTCATCGGTAGAAGAGCAAGACTGGATATGGCAATTGGAATGAGGCTAACCCACAAGGTGAGACGATAGGACCAGAGGAGATCGATTGCAATTCCCAAGCCTCTCAAGACTCCCGGAATATACCCACCCAAGATATTGCCTCCAAGTACTGCAAGCAATGACATTCCGCCACTGAACCCGAATAGATGGGCTCGTTCTTTTTCCGTTGACACATCACTTACGTAGGGTGACATCGCAACTTGAGTGAACGCTTGGGAGAAGCCTAACATCACTTGAGAGAAGAGGAGAATATACGGTTGAATCGCAGTATAGCGAATTGCTGTAGAAAGGAATGAAACGAAACTTGCGGCGAGCAAAATGCGTTTTCTGCTCCTCCGGTCTGTAATCATTCCAGCAGCTATTGCTATACCAGCCGTCGCGAACATTGATATGGATAGAAAGAAGCCAAGAAAGTCTTCACCAAAACCCACTTCAATCATATAGAGATTAAAGATTACATTGCTGATTCCGTAACCAAGAGTGCTTGCAACCCGAGAAAAAATGTATAGTTTGGCATCTTTCTGAAAAAGCCTAATTTTGTCCAAGTACCCCAGTTCGTCGCCAGCTGTCAAGCTCGTGGTACCGTCCTGCAAAATCTGCTCGTGTTAGAGGAAGTCCATCACCTTTATGCGTTGTCAAAACAGCAAAACCACAGACCTATATTTTCGTGTCAACTTCCGAGGTATCATGTCACCAATTGATCTTCGCAGCGATACGATTACTGAGCCAACTGATGACATGATTCAGGCAATCGTTCAGGCTCACGAAACAGGAAGGCTTGGAGATGATGTGATTGGCGAGGATGAAGTGGTAAATGAACTCCAAGAAAAAGCCGCCAAAATTCTTGGAAAAGAAGACGCATTGCTCGTCACTTCAGGCACACAAGGAAATGTGATATCACTTCTTGGACAGACAACTCGGGGGGGCGAAGTAATTGTTGAAGAGAACAGCCATACGTTTCTCTTTGAGGCGGGAGCTATGTCATCTCTTGGCGGCTTATTCCCCAAACCAGTGGAGGGGAATAGAGGATACATTGAACCAGAAACACTAGAAGGGGCAATTAGGCCAGATGATCCTCACTATCCTGAAAGCCAGTTGGTTGTAATAGAAAATACACACAATTATGCTGGGGGCGTGGTTGTGACCCCTGAGCGGGTTGATGCCCTCACTGAAGTTGCACATGAACACTCATTGAAGGTTCATTGTGACGGTGCTAGACTATTCAACGCAGCAGTAGCACTTGGAATCCCTGCAAAGAATCTTGTAGATACAGTAGATAGCGTTCAAATCTGCTTGAGTAAGGGGCTATCAGCACCTGTTGGCTCAATCATAGCTGGATCCGAGGAATTCATCCATGAAGCAGTAAGAATCAGGAAGCGTTTGGGAGGAGGAATGAGGCAAGCGGGAATCATAGCAGCTCCTGGACTTATTGCCATCGAGAAGATGGTTGATAGATTAGAGGATGATCATAAGAACGCGAGGTTTCTCTATGACAGACTGTCAGAAATTCCAAATCTAGAGGTAACTGAACCTGACACGAACATAATATTCGTCGATATCAGTGCGTACGATATGAATTCGATGGAATT
This sequence comes from Candidatus Lokiarchaeota archaeon, assembly GCA_014730275.1. NCBI lineage: Archaea > Promethearchaeati > Promethearchaeota > Promethearchaeota archaeon. The sequence continues at coordinate 31,893 of WJIL01000006.1, forward strand.
CTCCAAAGAATTGGAAAAAGAGGGTATTCTTGTCTACGGGGGGTATGGATCCAGAGTGCGATTTGTAACCAACAGGATGGTAGACAGAGCAGACATGATAAAGACAGCTAATGCTATCGAATCTATTTTAAGCTAGAATGGGTAATTGGTCCGTGCTGAAGACATAGGGAAGGTAAGCCCACTATCTAGTAAGCCATCCTCATCGTGTGTATGAAGAGGATTACGGGCTTTTTCCTGCAGTATCTAGTATTTTATTGACATGCTTTTTCCAGCTTGGCTCAAGTTCTAGTGCCTTCTCAGCACAACATACAGCAGCTTCATACTCTTTCAGCTTCGTGTGAAGGAGACCTTTGTAGAACCAAGCATGGGCATACTCTTCATTCATATCGATGGCCTTCTGATAGGCCTCTAATGCTTCTTCGAATTCTCCCTTCTCTTCATAGCTTTTGGCTATTCTATAGTAGTCGTAATGGGTTACTGGAATCTCATCCGACAACCTATAACACCTCATCGAGGCGTTGTATTGGTAATCTAATCAAATAAATTTGCCGTAATTAAAGGGATTGCAGCCTAATTCATTGGAGTACAAAAGAGGAAATAGATATCTTAAGATGACACTGGAAGGTTTACCCTTCATGTTCACATAGTTCGAGAAGAACGCCACCAGTTGATTTTGGATGTACGAACGCTATCTTCGTGCCATGTGCCCCTAGTCGTGCTTCATGATCAATCATTCTTGTTTCATCTGCAAGCAATTCGTCAATAGCACTATCGATATCATCTACCTGAATAGCTATATGATGCATACCAGATCCACGCTTGGCAAGGAATTTGGCAACGGGACTTTCGTCAGTGGTGGGTTCAAGGAGCTCTATTCGGCTCTCACCAATCTCAAAGAAAGCTACTCGTACTCCTTGATCAGAAACCTCTTCTGAGCCAAGGTAGTTCATTCCAAGGGTATCTCGATAATAGGGGATTAAATCGGCTATGCTGTTCACAGCAATTCCAATATGATCTATTTTCTCTGGTCTCATTAGTTGCTACCTCAATGTATCAGGGCTTTGGTATTCTCCAAATTCATCTCGAAGAACCGAGCAAATCTCTCCAAGGGTTGCATACACTCTAACTGCTTCCAGAATTGGTGGCATCAAATTAGCATCACTTCTAGCTGCTTCCCGCAAAGCATCGAGAGCTACTTTAACGGTATTGTCATCGCGGGTTTTACGAAGCTTGTTCAATCGTTCTATCTGCGCTCTTTCGGTTTCTGGGTCGACTCGTAGATATTCGAATTCTCGTTCTTCCGTTGTAGTAAATTCATTTACGCCAACAACGATACGCTTACCCTCATCGACCTCTTTTTGATGTTTATATGCACTTTCACTTATTTCCCTTTGAATGAAGCCTCTCTCGATTGCTGATGGCGATCCTCCAAGATCATCAATCTGCTGTAGATACTCTCTAGCCTTTTCTTCGATGCTGTTTGTCAGAGATTCTACATAGTAGGAGCCAGCCAGCGGATCTATGGTGTCTGCAACACCTGTCTCATGTGCGAGGATCTGTTGGGTTCTCAGCGCAATCTGAACAGATTTCTCAGTTGGCAATGACAAAGCTTCATCTCGTGAATTTGTATGTAGAGACTGTGTTCCTCCCAGAACTCCTTGCAATGCCTGTAGAGTCACTCGTACAACATTGTTGTCAGGTTGTTGTGCTGTAAGGGTGCACCCCGCGGTCTGAGTATGAAATCTAAGCCTGCAAGATTTGTCATCCTCAGCATCGAATCTCTTCTTCATTATACGCGCCCATAAGCGTCGAGCGGCTCGGAATTTCGCAATCTCTTCAAAGAAGTGACTATGTGATCCGAAGAAAAATGATAGACGGGAGGCAAATCCATCTACATCAAGACCAGCATCCAAAGCAGCTTCTACATAGGCAATGCCGTTGGCCAGTGTGAAAGCCACCTCTTGAACAGCTGTCGAACCAGCCTCACGAATATGATAGCCGGATATGGATATAGTGTTCCATAAGGGCATGTTCTCCGAGCAGTATTCGAAAACATCAGTTATTAGTCTCATAGAGGGTTCTGGAGGGAAAATGTAGGTTCCTCTCGCAACATATTCCTTGAGAATATCGTTCTGAATCGTGCCTCGAAGCTCCTTAGCCGGAACACCTTGCTTCTCTGCCAGAGCTACATACATAGCCAAGAGTACAGCTGCAGGAGCGTTGATTGTCATCGAGGTGCTGACTTCATCCAAGGGAATACCATCGAATAGAATCTCCATATCAGCCAAAGAATCGATGGCAACGCCAACTTTGCCAACTTCCCCTTTCGCTAGGGGGTAATCCGAATCATATCCAACTTGTGTTGGCAAATCAAAAGCCACAGAAAGGCCAGTTTGCCCCTGTTCAAGCAAGAATTTGAAGCGTTCATTGGTCTCCTGTGCGGTTCCAAAGCCACTGTACTGTCGCATAGTCCAGAGGCGACCCCTGTACATAGTAGTATAGACACCACGGGTGTACGGAAACTGACCAGGAAAGCCCAAATCCTCCAAGTATTCTGTATTTTTCGTATCCATTGGAGTATACAATCGATTCGTAGGAATTCCTGAAACTGTGGAAAAATCCTGTTTTCTCTCAGGAAACCTCTCGATTGTTTTCTTGACCACACTGTCTCGCCATTTCTTGTATTGCTGGTTTATTTTCTCATCCTCCAAGCATATCACCTACTCTTCTTGTTCCGCAAGGAATTTCACAATCAGTCTTTCAGCAACAGTATAGGGATCTTCATGGCGTTTGGCAATCTTATTGATGGCTTCTTCGTAGTCTGTACTTCCACGGAGCTTTCCGAGCAGTTCTTGCGTTAGCTTATACTCCATAATGTCTTCAAGCTCCTCACGGCTCCGTTCAAGTCCCCTCTCATCAAGAAGACCACTAGCCTTGAGATAACGCATATGCTCCTCAATTTTCTCAACAAGCGTCTCAACACCTTCACCAGTTCGCGAGTTTGTTTGGAGAACTGGTGGCCTCCATCCGTCATCCTCAGGCGCAATATCGAGCATAGCATTGAGTTCGAGGACTTTCTTATCTGCCCCTGGAAGGTCGGACTTGTTGACGACAAAGATGTCAGCAATTTCCATGATTCCGGCTTTTATTGCTTGAATGTCGTCCCCGCTCCCAGGAACATCCGTTACAACTACTGTATGCGCAATCTCGATGACTTCAACTTCTGACTGGCCAGCACCTACAGTCTCAACGATGATTATGTCTTTTCCGAATGCATCTAATGCACGAACAGCGTCAGATGTCGCCCGGGATAGTCCTCCCAGATGACCCCGAGTACCCATGCTACGGACGAAAACCTTCTCATCGAGGGTATGTTTCTGCATCCGTATCCTATCACCGAGAAGTGCACCACCAGAAAACGGACTTGAGGGATCTACACAGATTATACCAATCGTTTTGTCTCTTTCACGATAGGCAGTTGTCAATTTGTTGACAAGAGTGGATTTGCCAGAACCTGGAGGACCTGTTACGCCAACAACATGAGCCTCACCGGTATGTCTATACAGCTGACTAAGAGCATCAAGAGCAATTGGTTCTTCATTTTCAATAAAGGTGATTAAACGTGCTAATGCTCGTTTCTCCCCGTTCAGGACGCCTTCAACCAACTTGTTCGCAGACAACTAGCGTACCTCACCAATGATTCAGTGGACTATACACGTGACCGGATATACTCGACGATTTCACCCAATGGAGTACCTGGCCCAAATACCTCGGCAATTCCCGCTTCCTTCAATCCAGGTATGTCATCTTCGGGAATAATACCTCCACCAATGACCAATATATCATCTGCACCTTTCTCTCGTAGAAGCTCAGTAACTCTTGGGAAAAGCGCATTGTGAGCCCCACTCAGAATGCTTAGTCCTATGCAGTCAACGTCTTCCTGCAGAGCGGATTCAACAATCATTTCGGGTGTTTGACGCAGGCCTGTATATATGACCTCCATGCCAGCATCCCGCAAGGCTCTTGCAACTACTTTGGCTCCCCGGTCATGACCGTCTAGGCCTGGCTTCGCTATGAGCACGCGTATTTTTCGTGAATTCAAGGAATCTACCTCTCAGGTCAATGTCAGAATCGACAGACACTGGAAGACGGATATAAAGGCTTTCAATCTAATTGGTGAAAACAACCATCAATAAAGCAAGAGTTAAACCCTAAGCCGGTATTCAGAACAAGTATGCCCCTTTTCGCCGACCTTTGCCTTATGAATGCCAATGTAATCACCGTTGTCCAGGATAATCCTGTTGCAGAAGCCATTGCCATCAAGCAAAACAGGATAGTAGCAGTAGGCTCAAATGAAGAAATTGGAGGACTCGTTGAGAAAGGCACCAAGACTCGAGATGTTCAAGGGTATAGTGTTATTCCGGGGTTGATCGATTCACATATGCACCCGGGCATGTATGGTATTGCCAAAACGGGAATCGATTGTGATACGTCATCTATGTCCGAGTTGCTTGAAAGTGTGAAGAGAAGGGCTCATGAAACACCTTCAGGCAAATGGGTCCTCGGTTCTGGCCTTGATGATATTAAACTCGGTCGATATCCATCATTGAAGGAACTTGATGAAGCTTCGCCAGACAATCCAGTCTACATCGAGCGGCGGGATGCTCACATAGGCATAGTCAACAGTTTGGCGCTCCAACGTGCAGATATCGATGATAACACCCCAGACCCCCCACATGGAAAAATCGACAGAGACGAAAATGGTAAGCCTACGGGCGTTCTGAGAGAATCAGCAAAGGACCTAGTCTACGAGAAGACTCCTGAGCCGACTGTGGAGGATTACAAGAAGGGACTAAAGCTGGTGATGGAAGAGTTCCTGACTCTGGGCATCACCACTATACATGCTTCTATGACTTGTACCAAGCAATTCAGAGCGTTCCAAGAATTGCGTCAAGAAGGGCGGCTCCCATTACGGGTTTGCATGCATATGTCGGGAGACGATGAAGGAATCCTTGAATCTCTTATTGCAACTGGAATCCAAACGCCTTTTGGTGATGACTGGCTGAAGATTACAGAAATCGAATGGATTTTCGACACAAGCACGAGTGGACGTACTGCAGCATATTATGAGCCATATATTGATGAACCGGATAACACCGGTATTTTGCTCTACGATCAGGATGACATAACAGAGAGAGTGAAAAAAGCACATGATGCAGGGTTGAGAGTGGGGCTTGACGGAATCGGTGACAGGGGAATAGATAGGGCACTAGATGCAATTGAAGCAGCGTTAGAAGAGCACCCGCGAGATGACCACCGCCATAGGATAGAGCATTGCTGCTACGCTACACCTGCAATTCAATCTAGACTAAAAGAGCTTGGAGTTATCGATGCTTCAGCAACTGGTTTTCTTCATGACTTGGGTGATGCCTATCAAGCCAATAGAGGAAAGGATGCAATGCAGTGGATGTGGCCCCATCGATCGCTCATAGATAAGGGGATTCCTGCCCCAGGTCATAGTGATTGCCCGATATGTTCACCTAATCCGTGGCTAGGAATCTACGGAATGGTCACTCGCAAAACCAGCAGTGGACAAGTCCTGCACCGTGAAGAGGGCGTTACTCCACTAGAGGGAATTGAGGCATACACAAGACTCGGGGCCTATTCAGCATGGGAAGAAACTGAAAAGGGAACGATTGAAGAGGGCAGACTTGCAGACGTTGTTGTTATTGACAGGAACCCATTGGAAGTCCCAATAGACGAACTGAGAAATACAAAGACACTTCTTACAATCGTAGATGGCAAGATTGCATACGATAGACTCCAAGAACACTAGATTCCAATCCTACGAGCTCGTGCCTAGCTGGTTCAAATCACAATAAAGAGCAGTTCTACTCCTTTTTGGTCTATCTCAAGGCAGAGAATATCCATAAAGAGCGATTATGGTTTTTAGGGCGCTTTTTAGAAAATCAAAAACAAATGTGAGGTGCCTTTAGAGTTATTAAGGTTCATTTCTTACGAGACATAGAGTGAACTTTGATGGCCGCAGAACGTGAAGATTTCACAGAATACGACTACTATTCAGAAGCGAAAGTGTTAGAAGAAAAAGGTGAAGATGAGAAGGCACTTGAGGCGTATCAGAAGGCTGTCGAGTTGGACCCTGAATACGCTGAAGCATGGTTCTACAAAGCCAAACTGCATCACAAGCTAGGGCAAAAAAAAGAAGCAATCGAATGTGCAAAGAAAGCACTAGAAATAGAGCCAGATTGGGAAGATCACGTCCAAGAATTTCTGCCTGATCTGAGTGCGTAGACAGCTACTCCAAGGCTGCTGATGCCTCGGGGTACAGGAGTACGTATACAGCCTGTTCAAGTGTGAGAATCTGCTTATTAACCCACTGCATGACCATATCCACGTTTTCCCGAGAGGATATCTTCTCAAGAGCATCTAGAGTTGGTTTTCGACACTCTGGATACTCGAGTAGGGCCTCGATTGTCTGAACAAGAATCATTTGCCTGACATCGGAACCGGTCTGGGTGAGCCAATAGAGGATATTTCTTTGATTTGCATCCTCAACATTTGTTCTCGCGGCCGCCTCATGGAGGGTTTCTGATATCTGTTTTCCAGCCTCGCCTTCCTGCATATCTTCCAGTTCGCTCTTGATTATTGTCACCAAAGCTTCCGTGACTTCCGGATCGCATAAGAGCATATCAACAAGGTCTGTTCGAGCCTTCATGGGACCACCAGAGCCATTTTCTTGGGTCAAGCAATCACTCCCTATACTGTGTTCTTAGCCTATATGGATTTGAGCGGGTTACTATTTATTGTTTGTTCGGTTATAGGGCATATGGAATGTCGCTTTTAGGAGGATATAAAGGAAAAATCGGGTGAGCTGATTTCTTACATTATCTCCTTCAGTTCGCTGAATGAGCTGATAACAAAGGTTGGCTCCACACCGTATTTTCTCTGATTCTGTTCCAAAGCATCATCTCTATTGTTTATCCAAACAACGGCAAGTCCAGCTCGGATCGCGCCAACGACATCTGCATAAAACTCGTCCCCTATGTAGAGCGTATTTTCTTTGTTTACGCTCAACTTCGCTAGAGCAAATTCGAATGGCTCAGGCATGGGTTTGAAAGCGTTATAGTCGCTGCTATCAGCAATAAGAGAGAAATAGTGGTCGAGGTTCAACTTGGAGAGAATCTTCTTTGCATTCCCCTGAAACGAATTCGTGATAACACCCAGCTTGATACCTTTGGTCTTCAAAGAATCAAGAATTGCCGTAAGCCCATCTGTTGGACTGGCATACTCAACATGGAGTTTTCTGAACATAGCAAGACCGTCTTGTAGGATCTCATCTACCGGTTCGATGTTGAATTCCTTGAGAGAGGTAGTTAGTGCATCTCGTACACAATCGATAGGACGTTTGAATTTCCCACCACCTGCTATGGTGGATATCTCATTATGGTACCTTTCGACTAATACATCTATGAAATCCTCAAGGATTCCACACCAATTGCGGGTTGATTGACGCAGAATCCACTTGCTTGCATCAATTGCATATGCCCCTGTATCGAGTATGGTTGAATCGAGGTCGAACAATATGGCATTGTATCTATCAAGTCTGAATTCCGACAAACGCAGCTCAGTCTCCAATGATTAGTCTCTCAGCGGTGCACCCTTCCCGAGGTAAATACCATTTGGATCAAGGCGGTGCATGATATCAATTTGTTCCTGTGTAGGTTCTTCTGTCACAGGTACGTCACTCGGGACTATCAAATCGAACATGACATTGTCTAGGACTTCCTCGGCAGTATAGCCCGGGTGTACTGATTTCAGTCTTATTTTCAAAGTAGTCGGGTCAAAATCCATCTGACACATGTCCGTGATTACAACTTCAGGACCACCACCGACCAACGACCACTTCTCACGTGAACCAGGGCCTTCAAGATGGCCAGGACTTGTCATGTAGTCCAACTCCTTGACGAACTTTCGCTTATCATGCGTCATCATAATGACGATTCGTTTGGCTGAGGACGCGATGTCATTGCCACCCCCGCTTCCAGGTAATTTCACCTTAGGCTTATCATAGCTCCCGATGTAGCTCGTATTCAAGTTGCCATACTCATCTATCTGGGCAGCTCCCAGGAAACCTACATCCACTCTACCTGCCTGTAGGATGAAACCAAGAGTCTCTATGAGGCCAATAGATGCGGAGCTTCCATAGTGATAGCGAGAATCGGCAACTGAGAGTGGAACATTTCGGGGTCTCGCATCTATGAAGCCAGCTTCCGAAATAAGCTTCATTTTTGGAGCGTGTGTTTCTTTTGCCAAAAGAGCTGCAAGCAACGGTAACCCTGTACCGCCAAACACAAATTCTCTGTCCCGTACTTGTCGGGAAGCACATGCTGCAAGGAATTCGATTCTAGTATATTCGACCATCTTAGTACCCCCATGGTTTTTTCGCTTTGAGCTCCATGAGACGATCCCATCCCACGAGATTTAGATACTCCATATGATTTTCCACACCCAGTATGTATTTCTCTAGGTATTCCTGCCATCCTTCTTCTGTCTTGCTCATTTTGTGGAACAACTGCAGAAATTCCAGATCGTAGTCGTAGTAATTGTGACACTGCATGGGATGGGCAGCGAATGGAAGGATTACCACATGATCTACATACATCGAGGGAATATTTGTTCGGTCTGGCGAAGCCCTAACCTCTGGCTCGTCAATCAGCTCTTCAGCCAGAACAATCAGCTTCTTGCCGCACCTTGAGCCCTCTATATCCTCGCCTACTATCCCATCGATTTGTGCATTGCCAGTTCTGTCTACACGTTGAACATGTACAATACTGAAATCAGGTTGTAGAGATGGCACCAGGCAAATCTTTTCACCCGTAAATGGACAGTCAATAACTGCGAGTTTCTTGTCACCCCTATATCGGGATAATCGCACCATATCGGTACCCATCAGACTCCGTATCGGCATGAAAGGAACGTTTAGAGCCCCACCGTAGAATCGCAATGCCATTGCAAGATTGCTGTAGTCCTCAACTTCTACCGCACCCTCAGCCACACGCCGTCGCATATTGTAGCCCAGTCCAAGAGCCTCAATCGCCTCGAAAGCAATCTCGAACCGATTTGCCACCCCAGCACCAGCCATGACCTCCAAATCAACTTCAGAACCGCATGTATGAATCGTTATGTTGCGTTTCTTCTGCCGCACCAGTTCATAGGCAAATGCAATGGGCGGTCTTTGGTACCCGAAGCCTCCCCAAAACATGTCTGAACCATCGGGAACCTTCTGAGCAGCCTCTTCCAGTGTCAGTCGTTTGTCTTCAATCTCAGATTCTGTCATCATCTCACCCAGTTTTCACCAGCGAATACCTTGCAACGTTACGGAGCCGACCTTTTATCTCTGACTCCTAGCTGCCAGAATTTTGCCCTTGGAAATGGCTCTTGTTCGCGCACATGACCTACGTAAAAGCTCTATATACGGGAATGTAGCACCGATACGGTATGTCAATCATCAATCGCGTAAAGGAATCAGACCTTCCAAACAAGATTGGTTTCATAGCACCCATTATTTCTCTCTCATGCATTGGATTAGCGATTCTACTGTCTCCAGGTTTTACGTGGATAGGCAACGCGCTGAGCGATTTGGGCCATTATACCAGAACAGATCTGGGACCATACCAACTCTATGCAGCAGTGATATTCAATGTGGGACTGACACTAACAGGCTTGCTCATGCTCTATTTCACATTGTATTTGCTACGGCGGATTACAGAGCCAGCAATGAAAATAGCCCTCAGCATTTTCGTGATTTCATGCATATTTCTCACTGCAATCGGCATTTTTTCCGAGAATTTCAGTCCAACGCATTACATCGTTTCTGTGGGCTTCTTCCTCACATTTCCATTCGCTATGTGGGCGTTAGGACTAGGCTGGCTCCGATTCCCCAAAAAGAGACTCTTCGCAGTCATATCATTGCTTCTGCCATTCGTCTCGCTTTACATGTGGAGTCAGCCATGGGATGGTGTGGCAATACCAGAGATTGTAACAGCTTTGTCTGCCATAATCTGGATTTGGATAATCGACTGGCTGCATGTTTCTGGTTCATTATCTGAATTTGACAAAAAAAGTTGAGTTAAACCACAGGATGATAGCCCTCAATACAGTTATATCAAATCAATCCTACCGTTATTGACAATTATCTGGAGACGTATGTGATGCCGAAGAAACAAACTACCAAAATAGCCGAGATTTTGATTGCGCTCGGCGGACTCGTTGGGCTACTCTATGGAATCCTTGAAGTCCTGAACATGGGGCTTGCTGTTTTTTCTCCTCTTGGAGGCGTTCTTGGTTCCCTCATTACAGGAATCATAGCAATTGTGATTTCACTCGTTGTCTTGGCCACAAGTGGAGTAGTAGATATTCCTTCCTTGAAAATGGAGAAGAACGTGGTAGTAATCATTGTACTAGGAGTCCTTCTTTTTCTTTTTGCAGCCGACTTGGCAGGAGCCCTTGTGATTATTGGCGCAATCCTGATGCTATTGTAAAGATATAGATGCTCACACCTAGCTGCAGGCCAATGCCGTCAGCTCGTCTTCGTTTGGATTAGCTGTTCCATGCGATTGTAAAAGCCCTATCCACCGAAATCTGGATTAGGGTATCAATTGGCTTCACGTTTATTTCAGTATGTCAGAATTTGAAAGCAGCAGCCATCGTGAATCTGAAGCTAAAATCCAACGCTTCATGATGGCTATATCGCGAGGGCAACAGAATTTTATTGAGGGTATAGATAGAATAACAACAGAAGGCATTTGGAGAGAGTTGTAATGTCTCAGAAACCAACTCAAGAATTTGGCAATCTCCTGGTCGTGATGGGTGGAATCATTGGGCTCATTTACGGGCTTCTGGATATACTTGGTTGGGGAACTTCTATAGCTGGAGAGTTCTCTATTCTAGGCCCGATTCTAGGCCCTGCAGCCAACATAGTATTGGGAATCGTTGGCATTGTGGTTGCTCTTATCATCCTAGCAACCAGTGGAATGGTTGATATTCCTGCACTCAAAATGGAAAAGAACTGGATCATTCTTGTGATCCTGGGAATCGTTTTGGCCATTCTTGACGCTTACATACCAGGAATTATCGTCATTATCGGTGCTCTCTTGACGGTAGTATAAAGTAACGCTCGCTCATGCCAGTGGTCTATAGCCATAGCATGAGCGACTTCTTTTTTTTTTCTGACGAAGCCAATATCACAATTGTAAGAACAATAGTGATAGAGCCACTAGATTAGCTGATCCATTAGCTCGAGAAGCTCTACAACCTCAAGCTTCGAACCAATGGCCGAGAGATCTTTGCCAGTTTCCTTTTCTTCCTCTTGTAACGCTTCGATAGCGTCATTAAAATTGGTCACGCAGAATGGACAGCTGGTCATTAAAACTTCTGCGCCCGTTGAGGCAGCTTCCTTAACGCGTTCCTTTGCTGTTTCAAGTGCCATATCGGGGAACTGGGTTTTTACACCGCCTCCGGCACCACAGCAGAAGCTATCGCCTTTGATCCGATACATCTCTCGGAAATCGATACCAGGGATTGCACGAATGACCTCTCTTGGTCGCTCATACCAAGCTTCTTTGGCTTTTGCAGCCTTTCTACTGTCTATAAGCCAGTTATCTGACTCGTCTAGCATGCGGTGTTCGATATCAAGGCCAATGTGCCTGATGGTGTGACAGGGGTCATGCCAGGTCACCTTTTTCTCATAGGGTGTCTCGATTTCGAGTTCTCCCTCCTGAATCATATCATGCACAATATCAAGCGTATGTGCAACCTTGAATGGGAGAGGATTTCCACTCTGTTTAGGATAATCAACGCGGAAAGTCCGATAGCACCCAGCACATGAAAAGGTTAGCAAATCGAAATCCTTGAACATCTCAAGATTCTCGTTCATGACTTTCTTGAAGGTATCTTTCTGACCGGTCCGTAGGATTGGTGAACCACAGCACACTTCATCTGAAAGAACGGTGAAGTTGACTCCAAGTTTTTCCAAAATGCTGGCTGTGTGTTTTGCAATGTCTTGTTGTCTATATGCACCTGTACAGCCGACATAGTAGGCAACATCAGCATTCTTGAGATCCACTTCCCCATCATACCAGGCTATGCGTTCTTCTCTGGCTTCATTGTAGGGATTGCGCTTGTCTTCTTCGAGGACCCGATCATTGATGACCTTGTGGCGTTTCAGTGGTTCAACACCATCTTCCAGAATCGCAGCTCGAAGTTCCTCAATCACATCGACAGTTTCAATGTAATTCTCACACTGTTCTGCGCAGAGGCCACAGGTCGTGCAGGCTTCCATAACCTCCAGCATCTCCTGGCTAGGTTTGAGGTCTCCTTCAAGATACGCTCGGGCCATCCACATTTTCCCGCTGTTGTAGTAGCCCTCCCAGCCATAGAAATTGCCGCCCGGGCATGATAGCATCATGCCGGTATATTCTTCGGTTTCGCCTTCTCTGTCAGGTTCATCTGCGTAAGCATACTGACAGGCACGACAGTGTATGCATCGTGCATTTATGTCTCGTAGTTCCTCTAAGCTTGTCATAGCTTCCACCGTCCGTTCTGGATATTCGTCTCCCTTTCACCAGTTACTTTTTGAAACTTATGTTCTGTCATGATTTCATTCCTCCAAAGGATTCGGCAGGTCAGTTACAGTTCCCCACGGTATAGCTAGGCGACCCGGATGTAGAATCAGATTCGGATCCAGGACCTTACGGAACTTCACCAGCATCTTGTAGTAGTCCTTCGCTTTGCTGAAGGTCTCTGGGGCATGGACAAACGGATCAGGTCTATAATTGATCCAGCCCTGTTTCAGAAAGCTCTTCGTCGTCTCAAGATTGAACTGCCGTATTTTGTCATAGATGCCTTCCTCGGTGCTATCAAAGCAGAGAATTGGCATGACGATTGCTTGTCTGGCATGATCTATGGAGGCCACCCACATTGTTGGTGGGAAACCATATTCTTCCATTTTCGCACAATACTCCTCCATCATTCGGGGAGCTTCCAACCATGGGACATACCACGTGATGAACAAGAAGCCAGCCTGATAGAGACCATATGGTACTGCTATCAGATTTGGTTTTTTCAACCGAGACGCAATCTGTTTCGGATGCAAGTCCTGCTTTGGGCATTTAGTGTTCTCTCTGAGCTCGTAATCCTTGTAGATTTCATCAATCCGTTCCAAGGTGAAGTTGAGCTCCTCTTCAGAATGAGCCCAGATTTCGGTATTCATCCAGTATTCGTCAATGCCAATCTTGTCATAAAACTTGTAATCCTGTGGAATGTTCCCCTTTGGCCACCTTGTCATCACAAGCGGCCAGTTACCACCTTGTACCATAACGGTATTGTCGGAGATACCCATCTCATGTTTAGCTATCTCCCATACTGGCTCTACAATGTGATCCCAGCTATCACCACCATAAGCTACAATTGTCTTATGATGAGGATGTGGAACAATCTTTACAGCAGCCTTGGTAACGATTCCCATTGAGCCCTGTGAGCCAAGGAACAGACCATCAGGGTTTGGTCCAATCCCCCACCTGTAGTAGGCTTTCGCTCCATCAAGAGCCCAAGAGCCTGTTCTGAAAATTTGACCATCAGGTAGGACGACCTCGAGGCCCATGATCATATCGGCCTGTGGACCATATCTAGCAGTAACGAGAGAGAAACCTCGTTCAATGGCGTCACCCAAAATGGTTGCACCCGGTGGTGCTCCATCTGGAATGGGTGGTGCCCATTCGGGCCATTTCTTTTTGAATATCCTCCATGCATCACCACATTTGACACCAGGTTCAACCACCATGACGCGGTTTTCCGGGTCAACTTCCAGGCGATTCATGCGAGCCATATCCATCAAGATCCCTCCAGGTTCAATTGCTGGAAGGGCGAACCCACCACTCAAACCACCTGCTGCAGGTGTTACTGGACTCAGGTTATCATTGGCCACTTGTAGAATACCAGCAACTTCTTCGACGTTACCTGGTCGGACAATTACTTCGGGAAGTTCTGCTTCCAAACCCATGATTCCCTTTGCCATGTAACTGTAGCGCAACGGTTCGCTATCTGTGACATATTCCTCACCGCATATGGATTCCAACTTCTTAACTTCGGCATCAGTTATTTTGTTGTATTCAGTCATCTATTCAAAGTCTCCATCGCCACGCATTTTGTCCATAGTGTAATGGAACAAAGAAGGCGCGCAATAAATAGGCATCGCATTTTGGTTACTTGTCGCGCTGAAATCATACATGGTAATTGAAGAAATAGAACAAATCCGTGTTGGTACGACCATTGTAGACAGCAACAAGCTGTAGAATCCTCAACAATGAAGCTTAATTCCCGCCCTTACACCTTCTTATGTAGGTGAGTTTGTTTGTCTGATGAGTCTGACAAGAATATCCCCGAAATGCTAACTGATTTACCCGGCGAAAAATCAGCCGAGTTCGTTGAAATGGCTGAGAAATACATCCCAAAGGGATTGTATACGGTCACTCCCGCATTCATTTCTGAGAGTAGAGGAGCAACTATAAAGGATCTAGATGGCAACCGCTACATAGATTTCGCAACTGGAATTGCCTCTCTCAATGTTGGTCATAGGCCTCCTAAGGTAATGGAAGCAATCCGAGAACAACTGGATAAGTATCTGCATGCTTGTTACCATGTAACACCATATGCTCCCTATGTCGAGATGGCGAAGCAATTGGTTGAGCTAGCCCCAGGTGATTTCAGCAAGAAAGCTATCTTTCTGAATAGTGGTGCTGAGGCGGTTGAAAATGCGATCAAAATAGCTATCAATTATACTCAACGTCCACGGATTATAGCATTTGGCTACGCATTTCATGGAAGGACCCGACTCGCAATGGGACTGACGGCCAGCGTCCAACCATACAAGAAAGGTTTTGGAGTCCTCGATCGAAACATCTACAGAACGCCCTATGCATATTGCTACAGATGCCCGTTTGGACGTGAATATCCTGATTGTGGTCTTCAATGTTTGAAATTCCTCGAGGACAATTTGGAACTCCACGTTTCACCAGATCAAATTGCTGCAATGGTTGTTGAGCCTATTCAGGGAGAGGGCGGTTTCATCGTCCCACCAGAAGGATTCCTAAGCGGTCTTAGACGCATATGCGACGAACATAATATCGTCATGATCGCTGACGAAATACAGTCCGGTTTGGGACGTGCAGGGAAAATGTTTGCGATGGATCACTTCGATGTTGTACCCGATGTAATCACGCTCGCAAAAACCCTTGGTGGTGGACTTCCACTCTCTGCAGTAATCAGCAAGACAGACATTGTGGAGTCGGTTCATGCAGGTGGTTTAGGAACTACCTTCGGCGGCAACCCAGTCAGCTTGGTAGCTGGAATGGAAACGGTCAAAATTGCGCAAGGGAGCCTTGACCATGCTAACGAGATGGGGGAAGTCATGCAGAAGCGATTCGATGAGTGGTATGACGAATACGAGTTCATAGGGGATACCAGAGGACTTGGAATGATGAGAGCCATTGAGCTTGTTAAGGATAGGAACTCAAAAGAGCCCGCAAAAGACCTGCGAAGTAAGATTCTTGCTGAGTGTCACAAAAATGGACTCATTGTCATCGGGGCCGGACCACACAAGAATGTTATTCGGTTCCTTCCAGCAATCAACATTGATGAAGGCATCCTCAACAAGGGGCTGGATATCGTCGAAGCCGCCTTGCAAGAAGCTTCTTAGTCCGCATACTGGCATTCATGAAGACTGAGTAGACGGGGGAATCATTCCCCCACCCCTTCCTATTTTTCATAGATGGCCTACAATACTAGATCTATATGCCATCACGAAGTATGGGGCCCGATAATTGGAGGTAGTAAGAGCATACGTACTAGAAGGGAACCACCCACTTAGATATCCAGTTGCTGTGAAGCCTTTCGAGTAAATGCATAAAGGGTGAATAGCAGAAAAACGGAGACCACCATAATAGCTGAATATACACTCCTCATACCGAATGTGAAGAATGGTTCATAGAATATTGGAACAACCGCATTTCCAACGAACATTGAGAAAGTCAATAGACCAGCAAGGGCTCCTCTTCGTCCAGGGGATAGTTTCTGGCTTGTGGCCAATACTACTGGCGAAAGAGAGCCAGCAGCCCAACCAAGAATCAATACTGCTAGGGCAACAAGAACCAAGCTGGCTTGTTGTGTAATGTCACCAATGGAAATCAGAAGCACCAAAGATGTAAACAGTGATAGCATCCCCAAACCAAGAGCTGTTCTCTCTCCAAATCTAGTCACAATCCTATTAATGGAAAGGCCAGCGGTCAGACCCGTGACACCCAGGAGCATAAGAACGCCTCCAACTATTGACGGCAGAAACGCTCCTGTAAGGCCACGAGAAGTCCAGACTGTTATTCCCCCGTAAGATGCAGAAATCAGAAACCCGGATAGCATCATCAACAGGACAGCGGGACGCTTCAATTCTTCAGAGAATGTTCGAATCAGGTTCACCAATGCATGTTCCGTTTCAACTCTACGGTTTTCCGGTCTCGATAGTCCAAGGATTGCTGCAACAAAAAAAGCGATGATTACGAAGGTTCCATAGAAAACCCGCCAACCGTATATCACCATTTGGCCCGCAATTGCAGGCCCCAATCCAACCATCGTCGTTGCCAGAGCACCAGTAATCCCCATCTTACCCTGTATTTCCGACTGAGATGAGTAGTCAGTGATTAAAGCTATAAGCACAGGATTGACGAATCCAAAACCAAATCCTGCCAGAGCGTACCCCCATATGAAGAAAGACAAAGATGGAGAGACGGAAACCAATAGGAGACCTATACCATAAAAGACAAGGCCAAAAAGAATCACTGGAATCCGCCCTCGAATATCGGATATTGCTCCCGAGAATAGTTGCACTGAAGCAAACGGAATCATAAACGCTGGGACGGATATGAGGACTTGAGTAGGATCGACTGAGAAATCTGAAGCAATAGCTCCAAGCAGTACTAATACAGCGTTGCCAACAAGAGGGCCAATTGCAAATAGAACATATGCGGAAACCTCCATGACTTGTTGTTTCCTAGTGATTGTTGTTGCCTCCTTGATGGTATGTTGCGGTTCATAGAATAGCCAAAATTCAGAAAAGATAAGCTTGTCTACACGATGAATGTCCTAAATGGTATTCCGGAGTAAATCCGATTCGTTCTGTTTTATTTGAGAAATACGATTCCTAACACGCTCGAGTGAGATTTCATAATCAAGAAATGGAAAATCAGAACCAAACACCACCCGGTCAGGTACATATCGCATAGTCAAGTCGATGTCTTTCGTGTCACAACCGCTGGTTTCAAGAATCACCGAACGGTAACGGGTAAGCTCTATTCCTTCAGGTCTGCAGCAATGCAGAAGCACGATTTTGCCGTCGTAGCCTTCTAACAATGGTGCCAAATCCCTTGCTCGGCATGAATGTCTATCGGTATGGATAAAAATAATCAGATTTCGTTCCTCTGCGAATGAGAAGAAAGGCTTCAACAATGCAGTATTTTCAAGTGAATATTCAAAATCGATACTACCACAATGCAATTTGATTCCCGGGATATCATGGGAATTGATTCTCGCCAGAAATGAACTGGTGGCTTCAGCTTTGGGATGGATTACAGGAACAGGAAGAAGTTCTGAGTATGGCTTGACTTCTGAGAGTAACCACTCCAACGACTCTGCATAGCCGACATGTGGAGTAGCATATGGAGTTGCAAACATCATATCAATGTCAGCGAATTTCTTGAGATTTCTAACCAGAAATTCCGCCCCGGCCTGCTTGGGTATTCCGTATTCCTCGTTGAGCTTATCAGAGCTGATACGTCCAATATGGTAGTGAAAATCAATCATTACAACACACTCCCGAATCTTCGGAATTCAGCCCGCTTTTTGATTCTGGTTGATTGAGGGGTAAATAATTGGCATTTTTTGGAACATAAAACTTCTCTTCTGTTCCGAGATTCAGGCTTAGTACTACCTAGACTCGGTTTGCTGAAATCTTCGAGAAGCTAACCCCGATCGAGTAGGAAAGTGACCATGACTGACGTAATCAAGAGAATCGGGCCAAGAATAAGGCCTGCCCAGAAGAAAAGGGCGATTGCACCAAGAAGTATTAGCTTGATTCTTGTTGCCCTATTTTTTGCCCAGTTAGGTTCTTCTATCTGCTTCAGTACAGATATGCCCAACAGCAATGGAATAGCTGCAAAAAACACTGTAATCAGAGCTTCAGATGTAAGATTCGTCTGAACCAGAACATAGATCATCTGGAAGAATAGGCTCCCCGAACTTCCAATGAATAGCAATGCCGCCAGAGACGCCATTAGAAATGGGGCGCTCTGTAAATCGAGAACCGTGTTTCTCCGCCTTAGAAGAATCAGCAACCCACTGAAAACTATAATCAGCATCGGAGCGATGATTATCGCCAAAGACTGTCCTTCCCACTGGTAAATCAGCATTACTGAGAAGGGAACGAGAATCCATTCCTCGAGGGTAAAGGATTCCTCGTAGCCCAATGCCATACCGAACCTTCCTCCTTGCATCGGCTCATGGACAACTACGTAATAGGTGCCAGTAGCATTTACCGTCGAATCCACATCTACCAGAAGCGAGTATGTACTGGGTGTAAACCCTTCGTATTTCGGCTCGTTTGGATAGATCCCAGCAATAACGGATATTCCCAGATCTTCCACTGTCTCAATGTAATCTGGAGGAGTTCCACGATGTGTTATTTCAGGACCCATCAAAACTATTCCCGGTAGGAAACCTTTTGCCACAAATTGATTCGGTATGAATAGGGTGAATCTAAGTCGTGTGCCATTTTCAAGATCCAATTTGTAGTATCTGCCTTCACCACCCTCATGAATCTCCGAATAGACCACCCAGGATTTTCTGGGATTGGGAATTTCAAACGCGGTCTCCAAACTCTCGTTTTCATCACTTTGAATGGGAACATGCCCATGAACAGTAGAAAACAGCAATCCAAATAGGATTAGTTGGGATAGTACTACAAGGGTTCGATTTCTTAACATTTGTTAATTATGTTTTCTGTGGTGATATATGTTGTGATTTCAGCCAAAGGAATTTGATATTATCATCAATACTCATTTGATATTTGTTTAAACGGTATATCTTCATATGTGGGCCCAAAAGCTTGTCGTTCTACGGCTGTAAACCAGCTAATTAGTTTGCAAAACTTTACGGGGATACATATGGACGTGCAAATTTATCGCCCATAAGAGCAAGCTAGACCAATTAAATCGCAAGGAGACCTATAGGAAATGTCAGATGATGAATTTCCAAATCTAAAGACCAGTGAAGAAATAATCAGAGAAGACTCCGCAAAACATGTGATACATGGCGGAAATGTAAAACAGGGAGGCAGGCTAGTACTAACGAACCAGAGATTGCTATTTGGTCGAGAAAGCTCATTCTTGTTCTTTTTCTTCAAGAGCACGGATACTACCGTAGATGTACCTCTTGACCAAATCAGGAAGGTTGGTACTAAGGGTATGATTAGAAAACAGCTGCAAGTTAGTCACGAAGACAAAGGCAATTATGAGAAAGACTTCTTCCAAGTTGGCGATGTCGATGAGTGGGTAGCTAAGTTGAAAGAGGTTTCAGACGCTGAGTAGAACGATGACCAGTTTTGCTGTCGGTCATTCATAAAATTTGAACTTCGTTTAATCGTTCTGTGGCAGTCCTCTAGCAGGGGCTGCCGGCCACCTCTTTATCAACCAATGAAACTGTATCGATCATATCCAAGCAGTATCTAATAGATTATGGTTTCTCACTCATTTTCTTCAATAGAAACAAGCCGTTTCATTTTCCGATAGAAGTACAAATCTAGGATGAACAGAAATGCACCCTGAATAATGACACCAATTCCATTTCCTGCAATGAATGGATCCTGCCCGAAGAACAGAAGAAGTATGACCCCGACTGCCTGATAACCCACATCTAATCCAACATTTATGAGAAGTATTTTCGCTAACTTTGATGCAGGGTCGTCTTGTTGTTTGAAAAGGGTGAACGATGCGATTACTACATCAATGAAACCCCACAACATAGCTTGGAGACCGATTCCTTGTAATAGCGATGTGGAGAACAGATAGAGTAACAAACCAACAACCAAGCTGGAAAAAGCCCATGCAAGCAACGTCCTCCCAAGGGTCCGTGCCAGCTTCCTTTTTTCCGTCAACTCATTCACCTCTCACTTACCTAGTAAGAGGCGTTCATAAAACATTGGTTGAATACCGGAGAAATGAATCCGTGTATTCATTTGCCACTGATTCAACCCAGAACCAATCAGTCATAGATTTCTGCGGAATATTTATGAATTTGTCATAGACCGTTGCAGAAAACGATTGCATAAAAGCAACCACAGGACTGGAAGTCCGACAAATCATATTACATTCATAAATGAATCGAGGGATGGAAAATGTCAACTAAAGATGAATTTACTCTGAAGCAAATTGTCACATTCTATGTTGTAACTTTTGTTTTCTCATGGGCCTTTTGGGTTCCTCAGGCGTTACATGATATGGGATTGATCCCATCTTCAGCGTTCACAGACTATCTATCTACGCCGTTCAATGTTGCTGCATGGGGTCCTCTAGTTGGGGCAGTACTGACTACACTACTTTGCGAGGGCAAGGATAGCACAATGAACCTACTCAAGAGAGGTACAATATGGAAATTCGATTGGAAACTGTATCTTGTTGTTTTTCTTCTCTTTCCAGCGATAACCATTTTATCCCTCACTATAGCGGTAGCCTTTGCGGGCTATGATCCTCTCCTCCAATGGATAGAAATGCCGTTCGCGTTACTAGTAGCTTTTGTCTACATTCTCCTATTAGGTGGCCCGCTTCAAGAAGAATTCGGATGGCGAGGATATGCGTTGCCTAGGTTACAGTCCCGGCTGGATGTTGTCAGCTCTAGTTTGATAGTTGGTCTTTTCTGGGGACTCTGGCACCTGCCATTGTTCTTCATTTCCGGTCAAGCCTACTATTACAGCCAACCGATTTGGGGATTGATGATATCAACTATTCTCATATCGATACTCTTTGGATGGGTGTTCAACAACACAAAAGGCAGCATATTCGCATGTCTCATATTTCACACCACATTCAACTGGTCTCACTATGCGTTCCCCATTCTTGAAAGCAATGTGGGAGCAACGATATTCCTCGGCCTCGCGTTCATATTGGCAGCCGCTGTAGTGATTGTATCCGTTTATCAGCAAAGATTTGGAGAAGAAAATTAGGCTCCCTATACTCTTGGCAATACTGTTTCATAAGTGGGTGAAATGATTTAAGATGTTTCGCGATACAGACTAGCTTGAGGTAGGTAAGATTGCGGCGTCATCATTATGTTCCTATATGCCTCATACTTTGTCTGGCCCTGTTTTCAGTTCCGAAGGCTAGGGCTCAATACGATACCAGACTCAGTCCAAACGAGACCTTAAGTTCTCAACATATCTGGTCCAACCGTAATAGCTACTACTACGCCAATCTTACTGCAGGCAGCTGGAGTGTAGTTGTCAAGAGTGACGGTTTTTGGAGCATGAGGCTTGCCGTGAGGGTACGAGATGGGGATACTTCAGAAGTGATTGCAGCAACTCAAGGTTCAGGTGGGTCAAGTGTTACGGTAGAGTTCACACTTGAGGAAAATACAATCGTAAACATCTTAGTCGAAGAAACCGGCAGTGGATCAGGATTCTATAGTATCGGCGTCTACAACGGTCTTAATGCTGTAGCCGCCACTTACGGTATCTGGCTATTTATTGTACCTGCGATTGTAATTGCAGTCATAGGTGTTGTTGCATATCGTGTTAAATCTGGAGGGAAGACTCCTGACGACCAAGAGCTACAAGTGGAAGCCCCCGAATTTGCGATACCCGAAAAACACCGTCAAAGAGAAGAGACTACAGATATTCGAACTTTGCGGCTCCCAGCCAAGTGCCCATCATGCGGTGCATCGCTATCGCAGGAAGATATTGATTGGGTTGGTGCACTCGAGGCAGAATGCAATTATTGCGGAGCTGTCGTCAAAGCACGTCTGGAAATGCTTTGAACTGCGAAAGAGGACTTAGAATTCCTGAGCAGACAACCGTGAAATTCCTGGACTGCAAGCGCTCAGTATATCTTAGGCGAGTCCCATTCCCCAAATACCTCTCTCCATACATCGCAGATTTCGCCTACTGATGCGTATGCACGGACAGCCTTGACAACCCAAGGCATGACATTTTCATCACCTTCGGATGCTTTCCTCAGCCCTTCCAAAGCCTCCTGAACCGCCTCTTCGTCTCGCTCTTCCCGGACTCGATTCAGTCGTTCAATCTGCCGTTTTTCAACTTCAGGATCAATCTTCAGCACAGGAATCTCGGGTTCTTTCTCAACCTTGAATTTGTTGACGCCAATAATGGTTCGCTCGTTGTTTTCGATTTCCTTCTGATATCGATATGAGGATTTGGCGATTTCTTTCTGGAAGAAACCCTTCTTTATAGCGGGAACTACACCCCCCATAGCATCTATCTTATCGAAGTACTCATAGGCCTCCTCTTCCAACTCATCCGTTAGTGATTCAATGTAGTACGAACCAGCAAGAGGATCAATGGTGTTTGCAGCGCCACTCTCGTGTGCTAGTACCTGTTGGGTACGCAGAGCAACACGAACAGCGTCTTCTGAAGGAAGCGCCAAAGCTTCATCCATGCTATTGGTGTGCAGCGACTGAGTGCCACCAAGAACTGCAGCAAGTGCCTGATATGCAGTTCTAACGATGTTGACCATCGGTTGTTGTGCTGTGAGCGAACAGCCAGCTGTCTGAGTATGGAACCGCATCCAAAGAGAACGATTCTTCTCCGCACCAAAACGCTCTTTCATCTCGCGTGCCCAAATCCTCCTTGCAGCACGGTACTTGGCAACCTCCTCGAATATATCATTGTGAGCATTGAAGAAGAATGACAAGCGCGGTGCAAAATCATCAACGTCCAGCCCTCTCTCGACACACCAATCCACGTACTCCAATCCATTTCTGAGCGTGAATGCAAGTTCCTGTGCTGCCGTTGACCCTGCTTCGCGAATGTGATACCCACTGATTGAGACCGTGTTCCATCGTGGAATGTGTTCGGTGCAGTACTCAATGATATCGACGATAATTCGTAATGATGGCTCAGGTGCATAAATCTCTGAACGCTGAGCTTGAAATTCCTTAAGCAGGTCATTCTGAATAGTTCCACCGATTTGGTCAGGAGGGACCCCTTGCTTCTCAGCGACGACCATATACATCGCAAGTAAAATGGAGGCGGGCGCATTGATGGTCATGCTTGTGGTGACCTCATCAAGAGGAATTCCGTCGAATAATATTTCCATGTCCTTCAATGTGTCAACTGCTACACCGAGTTTGCCAACTTCACCGTGTGACATAGGATGGTCGGAGTCCCGACCATAGATTGTTGGCAAATGGAAAGCAACACTCAGACCGGTTTGTCCATGCTTGAGCAAATACTTGAACCGCTGATTCGTTTCTTCAGCAGTACCCATGCCTGCAAACTGACGCATAGTCCAGAGTCTGCCCCGGTACATCGTAGGCTGAACTCCCCGTGTGAATGGATACTCGCTTGGAAATCCCAGGTCCTCGAGGTAGTCAAGATCTTGCGTATCCAGAGGCGTGTAGAGTCTCTTAACCGGCTTGCTAGAAGTGGTTACGAACTCGTCTTTGATTTCAGGGTACTTATTCAAATGTGGTTCGAGGGTTTCTTTCTCCCACGTCTTTTTTGCCTTGGCTATGCGATTCGACTCTGGTTTGCTGCCTGCATATTCCTTCCTCGATTCTGCTTTTTCGGCACCCATGTCTAGTTCTCCTGAGTACGATATGGAAGCTGTCCAAAGAGAGGATATTAACTTATTCGATTTTGCCCAATGCAGAACTTAGAATTCGAACCCCTTTCTTGCCTTAACGCCTTCTTCCTCGAAGTAATGCTTTACCTCTTTCATCTCAGTAACTAAATCAGCTGCCTCAATCACTTCTTCACGGGCATACCTTCCCGTCATGATCAGTTCCATATCATCGGGTTTAGTGCGTATAAGTTCCAGCTGATCCTCCAGACTGAATAAGTCCCATTCCACGGCCACATTAATCTCATCAAGAATCAACACATCACAGGTATGGTCAGCAATCGCCTCTTGAGCCATTCGTAGCCCTTTCTGTGCAAGTTCGATATCAACAGGGTCAGGATTCTCTTTGTCAACAAATGTTTCTCTGCCAACCGGGACGATAGCGAAATGGGGAATTTTCTGAACCGAAGCAAACTCTCCATAATTGATATCAACCTTGTCACCCCGCATGGCGACCTTTGCCTTCATGAAGGAAATCATCATCACACCAAGACCATGGCCTGCTGCACGCATACCAGCACCAAGAGCAGCTGTGGTTTTCCCTTTACCAGTTCCAGTATAAACTTGCACGAGACCTGGCCGAGGTTCATCACTCATTGGAGCCTCACCTATTCATGCATTGTGTTGACAAGCTCAGCTACACGCTGGCCCAGTTTGATACTGCCCTGAATTGCAAGTTCATCATCCTTTGCGGAGCGCCATTTGCCATCGTCTGTTTGGAGACTCCCAGCGCCAAAGAAGCCATCTTTCACAGGATTGTCAACTGCTCCCACAACGATCATACCGTGACCGAGAGCAAACCGATTTAGATAGTCAACGATATGTTCCTGTCCGCCATATCGCAAGCCTGCGTATGATATTGCGCCAAAGATTTTGTCCTTCAGTTCGTTCCCATTCATCTTCATGGGTCTTGATCTGTCGATCAAATCCTTCAAGACACCAGGAACAGCAGTGAAGTAAGAAGGAGCGGAAACAATGATTCCATCAGCCTTTCTTAGCCATTCTTCAATCTCTGGCATGTCGTCCTTTTCACTCTCGGGACAAGGTTTGCGACGAACA
Source organism: Candidatus Lokiarchaeota archaeon (assembly GCA_014730275.1). Lineage (NCBI taxonomy): Archaea > Promethearchaeati > Promethearchaeota > Promethearchaeota archaeon. Next base: position 56,924 of record WJIL01000006.1, read on the forward strand.
CATGCATCACAGCCAGTGCAATGACGAATTTCATAGTCGCTCATCTTCAAGAGTACTGTGTTTCCTTCTTTGTTAGAACTACTAGATAATTCAGAAGAGGCGGCATCAAGTGCCTTCCTCAGGAGAAACTCAGTGTGCGACTTCTCAGTCTTAGGAGATCCACAAATACCAACTACTAGCATAATCGACTCACGGTAGAATCGAAAAGGGGCATGGCATTTAGCCCTTTCCTCTTTTCAGGATGCACTAACGTCTTTCAAAGCTTGTGTGATTTCATCAACTGCATGAACAGCCTGCATTTTGCTCCCCCCTTTGTAGGGGGCAGCAACTACACTGAATGAGCCAACCTTAAAGAACTGTACATTGTATTTATTTACGTTCAAAGATGTCGGCACCATGTCAGGATTTGGCTTGAATCCCGTGTTGATTATTTTATCTTGGATTCGAAGAGCATGAGATTTCGGAACGTTGCCGTAAACCATTTTGCCCTTAGCATCAAAAACCCCAATATAGGCAACTTCATAGTTTTCTAAGGCTTCGTCTACAAAATCCCGAGTACAGCCAATCAATCTCTCGCTGGAAGTTTTTGAATTAACGAGAAGATATCTGTCAATAACACGATCTATCTCGTCCATCTGGGGGATTTCGCCGGAGAATTTGTCCAGAACATCTTGATACGACTTTCGGATTGTTTTGCCAAGAGATACCAATCTCTGTTTTAATTGTGCTTTGTCATCTGGATTATGTGTTAGAGCCACAACAGCAAATTCACTGAAAATGGCATAAGCCCAGAGTTTGTCATTTTCTTCCAGAAAGTAGGTACGCTGCTTTTCTACAGAATGAGATGAGGTAAGGAGCGTAACACCAGCAGTAACGCGACTAGGAAGTGATAAATCAAAACTGTTGCCTTCTTCTTTCAAGACCCGTGCATAGGCAAGTTCTCCATTGCTTCTGATAACATACGCGCTTGCGACTTTCACCTTTGCTCCCCTGTCTCAAAAAGGTTCGAATTGCCTTTCTTAAGGATTGTTTGTAGACATACCCTTTTTATGGCTACGAGAATACCCAAAACTGGGTGTTGATGTGCCACGACGGAAAGACCGCCCTCGTAGAACGCGGTATGACATATATGCGGAACTCATTCGTGTCATCTATATCTACGGCCACTGCCCCCTTACTCGAGCGGCACGTTCATGCAATATGCCAGTTGATCGTGCAAAGGATAGCATCAACATGCTCTGTGATAGAGGTCTGCTAGAAGAAGAGGACGATGACGGGCAGATTCTATACACAGTAACAGTGCGTGGCCACCAGTATTTGGAGCTTTACAAGCGTATGGCAAAGCTAGTGGGTATGCCAATGCCCGATCCAATTATGGGAATGTAGCCACATTAGATGTGGTCTATACCCATGAAATACAGATACTCCGGAAAACCCGAGGTTTTTATGGCTCTAAAAGGCCAAAACTTTAAGCAAGATAGAAACCACGGGTAATCAGGAGGTCACCATCTCAAATGGGAGTACCACAATCTCAAATTGTGGACTACAATACGAAACTCCAAGTTACAGCAACAGTAACTACAGGAGGTCCACAGTCTCAAATCAGCCTATTCGGTGTGCTCTTCATTGCCATGATTTTGGCGTTAGTAATTATCTATGCTCTCAAAAGATATCTGGGCAACTGGAGAGAACGCACGATTGAGGAACCATTTGAGTCTACGGATGAACAATCAGTCTGGTCGTTTCTCCGGTCGAAGTTACCTAGAACGAGAGTTCTCGCTTTAATCATCATTATTGTCATCGGAATTCCAAGTGTATTCTTTATTGGTCGAATGCCGGTCCATCGAACCAACATCACTCACACAGATCCTGAAGGAGATGTATCGGATCCTAACATCGACATTGTCCAATTGCGCTCATACCGAACTGGTAACGACATCGCACTCGAAATAACAGTTGCAGGGGAAATCAGAAACGTAACGGATTCTTCACCGTATCCTGATCCATACGATTACAGAATAACGATAATCACAAGGAGACCGAATGAAGAAGGTACCCCGGCTTACAGAGTCAGCTACACGAATGGAACCCTCGGGTTGCAGTACGATACCAGAGCCAACGTAGATAACAATACGCTAACCATTTTCCTTCCTTTGTATGAAATAGATTCACGATACTACATAATTGATATCAAAGGCAAAGCGAGGACTTACACCGAGACAGATACCACAGAGGCAGATTCGGACCGTCCTGTTGAAAGGCTACTTTTCTAGGGATGGTCACAATTTGTGACTACTGATTGTGACTTCGCTTTATATGTAGAGGATAGTGGATTATACATAGAAAATATGCATCAAAGGAGCAACGAAGAACATGAAATTCAAAGGTGAACAGGAACTCGTACTGGGTCTGGTTCGAGAAGACCTCGAGCTAAAAGACTGTAGATACGTAGTTCCTGAAGACGGGTCCCAAATCACTGTAGAGGGAGACATCAGAATCAAAGGCGAGACGTTCTTCAGAGGGAGTGTAAAAGCACAGAATCTGGAAGTAACTTCAAGCGACAAAGTGACAATCGAAGGTGATTTGGAAGTTGAAGGATCAGCCACCGCAAAGAAAGGCAGTATAGAAGTCAGGGGTTCCGCGAAAGGACAGATTTTCGAAGCCGGTGGTTCACTCACAATAGGCGAGAATCTCATTTGTGGAGGTGCCAAAGGTGGCGGCTCAATCAAAGTGGGCGGTAACGCAAAGGCACAGAGAATGAGTGCAGGTGGATCTCTGAGTATAAGCGGAGATGCTGTTGTTGACAGATTACGTGGAGGAGGCTCAATCAAAGTGGGCGGCCGAATCGAAACAGAAGAGCTTCATGTCGGTGGCAGCGGTAAATGCAATCATGGAAAAATCGGAAGAGTGAACATAGGCGGCAGTTTCAAGGCCGAAGGTTCTGTTGAAATCGACGAGATTGATGTTGGCGGCTCTGCCAAAGTCGGACCCAACTCCAAAGTAGCATCCGTTGATGTCGGAGGCTCATTCAAGGCAGCTGACAATTTCGAGTTCGGGGACATTGATGTTGGTGGTAGCGTAAAGATCAGTGGCAATGGCAAGGGCGGAGAAATTGATGTTGGCGGAACTGTGAAAGTATCTGGATCGCTTGAGCTGGAAAATGTAGAAGTGGGCGGGAAGCTCTCTGTAGATGACAACCTCAAAGCAAGTCGAAAGATCAAAGTCGGGGGAACGGTCTCTGTTGGCGGTAGAATCGACACATACCGTATTCTCGCAGGCGGAAGAATTGAAGCCAAGTACATCTTCGCTGAAGACGGACTCAGAATCGGGCGCAAGGGTGAAGTCCGAGGTTTTGTAGAATCCAAGGAAATTTGGATTCGCGAACGTGCCAGGACAGATTCGCTCTACGGAGAAGATATTCGCGTCGAGGAAAGAGCAAGAGTAGCGAACATCTATGGAAAGGATGTTTACATTGAACGAGACGCAATAGTCGAGGGAAAGGTCCTCTACACAGACAGCCTCGAAAAAGAGAGCGATGTAACAATCAGAAAAGACACCAGAAAGGTGGATGAGCTTCCCCCACCAGAAGAATTGGCAAATAGTTAGATTCACCAATGCGGTCGCTATTTGTAAGCAATAAAATAAGCAGGGGTGCCGGGTTGATAGCGAAAAAACTTGGCACCCCTAGTCAAGTGTTTTTCTTGTGATTAAATCCAAGATTCTACTAAGCCAATCACAGAGATTCTTTTTCTTGCTGTATGTTTCGGGTCAGAATTGCCCTAACAGGTTCTGTACTCATTCTTGCTACGATTTCCATATTTCGTTCAAGCTCAAACCACTCTGCAATTGGAAGATTGGGAATTACTTTTTTCGTTTCTGACACGAAATCACGCTCCAATGTGGTAAATTGTCTGATTCAATTTATCTGAAACTAGTCCTATGAAACAGGGACAAATACCCGTGTTCGGTTTTTGATGGGTCAACAAGAAATGACCCAAATTTGTCCGTAATTATCGAGTTTAGATTTATGAAATTTTCGAGGGTAAGAAATGCTATGCAGTGAATCCACGAATCGCACTGAAACGCCTTGCGATTGACTATGAGTCCACATCTTTTGAAAATTCCACCTTGTTTTAGGACATATTGACATCCGTTGTGCTATTCATTTTCCTTCTGCAGAACGAGTATTCTCCGTGTAGACTCTGGTTCATACGGTTCTTTCCCGAAGCCACCAAATTCTTCAACAACATCAAACCCCGCCATTTTGACCAACAAATCAGCCTCGCGGTTGTAGATTATTGCCACCGAGGATTCAACTTCCACAATTTCATCAACATTATCTTCGCCGCCAGAGATCCGATACTCTATGTTTACATCCTGTCTCTGTTCAACTCTGTCCACTTTGGCCTTTCCCCTGCGTGATACCGTTCGACCATCAGGTAGCTCAACTGGTTCGTTTTCCCACTCGCTTTCTTGATCATGGAGAACTCCGGGATACAAGTCCAGTAGAAACAAGCCGTCATCGCGCAGATGCTCGCGTATGCTAACAAGTGTTGAAAGCTGTTCTTCTGTTGTCACTGCATATCCAAAGGATGCAGGAATGATAATCAGAGAGAAAGTGATGTCAAAACCGAAATTTGTCATGTCTCCTTCAACTAGTGTTATTCGGTTTTCGGCGGGTTCTGTAAGCCTGTCTAGCTTATTCCGTGCAATCGAAAGCATTGAAGGTGATTTTTCAAGAGCAAAAACACGGAAGCCCTCCTTTGCAAGGGGAACAGTAACGCGCAAAGTGCCGGCTGCAAGATCTAGTATCGGTGAGCCTGTTTCATGAGCGTAACTGACATAGAATGGGATGTCGCTATTATCAGCAAAAAAATCGTAAAATTCAGCTGCCCCTTCGTAACCAACATTATTTGACACCATGATGTCCTCCAAGATACATAAAGCATTTCAAGCATTTGAAGGATTCCCATCGGATTTTCACTTCTCACGGCTGACTTATTCGGAGAATCAAGAATTTCCCAACGAGAGATGGGGAAGGGGGAGAGGATATCCCCCTTTTCTTACACGTTGAGCAGTTTAAAACGGCTGATCAGGCATTTCTGGATCCAATATACTTCACCTCATTTCTTCAAACAGGAAAGGCATACATCGTCTACTCGTTTCTCACTATGATGAAAGAATCACATGCCTACCAGAGAAAATAGCCGTTACAGTTTCATACGACACATTTGCATAGTTGTGCTTATATTATACTCAGCAATACGAGTATGGAAAGGATTATCATCGTCTCGGCAAATACCGGCACATTCTTCGTAGTAAACACCTATTGCCAAATCTGATGTATCCGAAGATTCTCCTAATCATGAAAAGTTCAGCAAACCAAGTCAGTTCGAAGCTTTTATCAGATTGAATTGTCGGACTCGCTCAGGAACCTGTCAATACAGGCGGTTAGATGATGGACGTCACAAAGGAAACCTTGGAAGATCTTTATACGCAGACTCTCAAAGTCAGGCTTTTCGAAGAAAAAGTATGGGAAGTATTCGGGCGCAATCTGATACCGGGCACGCTTCATCTCTATCTTGGAGAAGAGGCAGTTGCTGCAGGTGTAAGTACAGCTCTGAGAGAGTCGGATTGGATTCAGAGTACCCATAGAGGGCATGGGCACGTTGTCGCGAAAGGAGCGGATATGAAACGAGCTTTTGCCGAGTTGCTTGGAAAGAAGACGGGCTCATGCAAGGGGAAAGGTGGATCCATGCATATTACGGAGTTTGAGGCAGGTATTCTCGGCGCTACAGGCGTCGTGGCCTCAGGCCTACCAATAGCTGTTGGAGCAGCTCTTTCGGCACAGTTGCGAGGAACCGATGAAGTGGTAGCTTGTTTCTTTGGTGACGGAGCCTCAAACAACGGAACTTTCTGTGAGTCCCTCAATATGTCTGCGATATGGAAATTGCCTGTAATCTGGGTAGTTGAGAATAACTTTTACGCTATGGGGACACCAATCAAGCAGATGTGCCCAAGTCAGAGCATAGCAAGAAGAGGCGAAGCGTATTGTATCCCAAGTCAAGTTGTTGATGGCAATAATGCATTGAAGGTCTACAAAGCCGCAGCAGAAGCAGTAGAAAGAGCACGAAACGGCGAAGGTCCATCACTGATTGAGTGCCAGACATACAGAAAGAAAGGCCATTCTCGCTTTGATCCCGCTGATTATCGACCAGAGGAAGAGGAAGAAGAATGGTTGAGCAGAGATCCTGTTGAAATAATCACGAATCTTGCCATTGAGCAAAAAGCGTTGTCCAAGAAGAAAGCTGAGAACATCCGAAAACAGCTGCAAGAGCAAGTGGATGAAGCGGCTGAATTTGCAATCAATTCTGAACATCCTGAACCAGAAGAAGCTCTGGAAGATGTGTTTGCGGAGGTGGCCTAATTGACGGAAATGACGTATCGAGAAGCCCTAAGAGAAGGTCTTAGAGAAGAATTACAGCGTGATGAACGCGTTTTCATGATGGGCGAAGATATTGGCAAAAACTGGGGTGGTGCATTCAAAGTAACCAAAGGTTTTGTCGAGGAATTTGGCGAAGAACGTATCAGAGACACACCAATTTCAGAGAACACAATTGCAGGAGCGGGTGTGGGTGCAGCAATAACGGGAATGCGCCCAGTTGCTGAGATAATGTTTGGTGATCTCATTACGCTGGCCATGGATCAAATCTGTAACCAGGCAGCAAAGATGCGATATATGTTCGGCGGACAAACATCTGTACCCCTTGTCTTGCGGACCGTATTTGGAGGGGGCAAAAATATTGCTTCCCACCACTCGCAGAGCCTACAAGCATGGTTCATGCATACACCAGGGCTCAAAGTAGCAGTACCTGCTTTCGCTTCGGATGTCAAAGGATTGATCAAGACAGCCATCCGTGATCCAGATCCAGTTATGTTTTTCGAGCATAAATTGGTCTATGACAAGAAGGAAGATGTACCAGATGACGAATACCTCATCCCCTTTGGGGAAGCGAAAATCCGTCGCGCAGGTGAGGATGTTACTGTCTGGGCCACGTTCAGAATGCTACATCAAGCCATAGAGGTAGCAGATGAGCTCGCCAAGGAAGGAATCAGTGTCGAAGTTATCGATCCAAGAACTCTAGTGCCGCTCGATAAGAAGACCCTCATTGATTCGGTTGTCAAAACGGGGAGGCTTGTTCTTGTTACTGAGGAAACCAAGACAGGAGCGACCACAGCAGAGATATCAGCATTGGTACAAGAGGAAGCTTTTGACTGGTTGGACGCCCCAATCAAACGGGTGAATGCACCCGATACACCAATACCTTTCAGTCCCACTTTAGAGGACTATTTCATACCTGACAAAAAGCAGATTTCCAACACAATCAAGAGTATCGTATAGAATCTGAGGGAGCCCAATGGTCGAGATTATGATAATGCAACGAATGAGCGTCGCAATGGAATATGGCGTGATTCTGGAGTGGCTAAAAGAAGAGGGTGAACACGTCGAAAAGGGCGAACCCGTTGTTGAAATCTTTGGTGAGAAAAATGAGTTCGAATTAGAATCGCCATACGAGGGTATACTTCTCAAACAGCTCTGTGAAGTGGATGATGAGATTCCAATCAGTGAACCTATAGCAATCATAGGCGAAGAGGACGAGGAAGTACCTGATATCACACCCAAAAAGCTTGGAGAGATGGAAGAAGACCAGACTCCTGCTGCCGAAGACAAACGAACAGCTGTTGAGGTAGTCAAAGAAGCTGAATCTACTGGGCAAACCGAAATCTCTAGGCTAAGAGGAGGGAGAGTCAAAGCATCTCCACGAGCAAGAAAGAAAGCCGAGGAGCTTGGTGTCAATATCAAAATGGTTCGTGGTACAGGGCCGAGCGGTCGGATCGTAGAGGATGACGTGATAGAAGCATCAAAGGTACAGGTGGATTCTAGAGAAATAAAAGAAATAAAACCAATGAGTCCATTGAGGCGGACAATAGCGCGAAGGATGACAGAAAGCTCAGAACGACCTCACATCACAATGATCACCGAGATTAACATGACAGAAGTTGTCAAACTCAGAAAAGAAATCAATACAAAAACTGAGAAAACTCATGCTTTGAGGATTTCGTTCAATGACATAATTGTAAAGGCTGTAGCAGACACCCTGGAGAAATTCCCCCATTTCAATGCAACTCTTGAGGGTAACAACATCAAGATGTATGATGACATAAACATAGGAATAGCTATGGCAACAGATGAAGGTCTGATAGTTCCAACGGTGTTCTCAGCCAATAAAAAATCGATTACAGAAATAGCACAAGAAAGCCAAGGACTGAAAGAAAGAGCACAAGAAGGTGAATTGACTTCTGAAGAGCTTTCAGGCAGCACATTTACCGTCTCAAATCTAGGACCATTCCAAGTGGATCTTTTCATTCCACTCATTAACCCACCAGAAGCTGCGATTCTTGCTCTCGGGCAAATCAAAGAGAAGCCGGTGGCTGTTGACGGTATGATTGGTATTCGCCACATGATGATGGCTTCATGCGCAGTGGATCACAGAATCCTTGATGGTGCTCCTGCAGGAAAGTTCCTCCAAGTACTGAAGGAGTCTCTTGAGAATCCCTATTTCATGAAAATATAGATGAAACCATTTAGCCATGTCTGAAGACTACCCCGAATCCACCACGGGGATAGCTCCAGTCAACTGCATCATATGGACAGATGATTTTGCATGTTCCGCACTCGATACAATCTTCGTACTGGAAAGTCAGTTCTCCATCTTCCAGCTTGAAACATCCTGCTGGGCAACTAGGTATACAGGGTTTTGATTCACAGGATGAACACTCCTCCTTGTCTACTACTATGTGAGCTTCTTCATCAAAGCGGTATTTCAGTAAGCCTAATTTGTTCTCCAAATCATCTCTCATAGCGCCCGCAATGCCTCCAGCAAATCTTTCATTATGTAAGGCAGAGGAACTCTAGAAAACATTTCATGAGTTGCCAACTGCAGCATCTTCTTTCGTTGTCCTTCTCCCTTGAAGGTATTCCGAGCGATAGCGTTGATGGTCTCAGCGTATTCTGTATGAAGCCGTGGATTTGACAAGAAGTCTGGTGCATGCTTGAATCGCCTAAGGTTACCTATGATGCCCCACTTCTCCAGATGATGCCAATAGGAGCTAAGCTGGGATTTTGAGAAATCTCCAGCGCTGACCGCATTTCGGACTGCTTGAGCAGCTGCTATGCCAGACGAAATTGCATAATTCATACCTTCGAATGCATATCCTAGATTCAAAACAAGTCCTGCAGCATCACCGACAACAATGATGCCATCATCGTAGAGCTTAGGCATACCACTGTATCCAGATTCAGATACCAAATGAGCAGAATACTCGATAAGCTCTCCACCAGCAATCATCCTTCTGACAAGAGGGTGTGATTTCAGAGGGGCTACCAATTCAGGTGCTTCTAATCGTCCAGACTCAAAGCCGGATAAATGTGCCACCGATCCGAGAGAGATCGTGTTCAGATTCGTATAGAGAAAGCCACCCCCAGCTTCTCCCAGAGTGCATCCCAAAAATGAATGTGCAACTCCTTGCGAGCCCTCCAATCCAAACCGTTCTTCAATAATCTCTCGCGGTAAAGAATAGACCTCTTTTACACCTAGGCCCATTTCTGAAGGTTCTAGGGTTCCCTTCAATCCAGCATCGGTCGAGACCATCGAATTTACACCATCAGCGGCTATAACCACATCAGCGTGGACCTCTTCCCCATCAGAACGAATTCCGATTACTCTCTGGTCATCTTCGATAACGCCTTCAACAAGCACTCCCTCTACAAGAAGAGCACCTGCATTCTCGGCCATCTGAGAAAACCATCTATCGAATTTGCTCCTGTTGATGGTATATGTTGAGTTGTCAGAAGCAAAGCTATCTCCTGAGCTGTATTCTAAAGTCGTTGCCGAATCGCCAGATAGAAAGGACACCCGGTGTTTGTTCACATGCCGCTCCACTGGAGATATTTCCCAAACATTGGGAATGAGTTTCTCCAAAACAGAGCCATTCAGAAGGCATCCGGATACATTCTTCTCGCCCGGTTTCTGTGCTCGGTCAACAAGCATCACTTCATGTCCAGTCTTGGCTAGAACGTAGGCAGCTGCACTTCCTGCAGGACCAGCACCGACAACAATGGTCTGTACTTTCTCTGGCATCAATCCCACCCTTTAGGAGAATCTATGCAGTCATCCTCTAGATTTTGGACTCAGCTAGGTCTTGCTGTATCAAATCGGTTGTAATATCTGCAGACATGATAACGCTGGGAACTCCTGCACCAGGATGTGTTCCTGCACCGACTAGATAGAGCCCCTTAATGTCTCGTGATCGATTATGTGGTCTGAAGTAACCAGATTGCATAAGTAGCGGTTGTAGTGAGAAAGCTGTTCCTTTGTACGAATTGAATTCGTCCTTGAAGTCCTGCGGCGTAAATACACGTTCGACAGCGAGATTATCAAGCAGACCCGGTAATACACGTTCATCTAGATGTTCAAGAATGTGATTTTTGAAATCCGCTTTTTTGGTCTCCCAGTCCGTATTAGAATCCAAGTTAGTTACCGGTGTACAAGCGTACATCGTCTCGCATCCCGGAGGTGCAAGCTCTGGATCCGTACGCGTGGGGATATGCAAGTACGTGGAGAAATCATCTGGAATCACATTGTTCTTGAAGATATCATCTATCAGTCCGCGATATCGGGGTCCAAAGACAATGCTATGATGTGTCATATCAGGATACGTCTTCTCGACGCCAAAATAGACCATGAAAAGGCTCATGCTCCAATCTGCTTTTCTATACCGTTTGTCGCTGTTCTTGCTTCGTTGTCGTTCATCTATCAAGCTAATGTAGGTCTCTGCCACGTCAGAATTGCAAACAACAATATCGGCATCGTAGTATTTGCCATCACTGGTTTCTACGCCTTCTACAGCCCCACTTCTGTCAACAGGAATGGCAATGACTTCAGAATTCAATTTGATAGTCCCGCCCAGCTCCTCAAACACTTGACCCATTGCATCCACAAGTTTGTGAGTGCCTCCTTTGACCCACCACACGCCGTGCTTCTCTTCAATGTACGTGATGAGAGTATAGATAGCCGTTGCATCGAAAGGGTTACCACCAATAAACAGTGGATTGAAGGATAATGCCATGCGAAGACGTTCATCGTCGACATAGTCTGATACAAACCCATAGACGCTCTTGTAGGCTTTGTATCTAAGGCCTGCAGGCGCCATCTTCGCCATACTCCAGATTGTTTCGAAGGGCATCGATCCAAACTTCTCAAAACCAAGTTCGTAGATTGGTTTAACTTTGTCTAAAAACTTGCGGTAACCATCTACGTCCTCCGGACTCATTTTCTGGATTTCAGCGATATTATCCTCATATCCACCATAATCCATGGTTGTGCCATCGGGGAAGTAAAGTCGATATTTTGGCAACACACGCTCAAGTTCAACATAATCCTCCAATTTCTTGCCTGCAGCCTCGAAAACATCATGAACCACAGTAGGAGGTGTAACGATGGTGGGGCCTGTATCGAACGTATAGCCCTTCTCGGTGAAGACTCCCGCTCTACCTCCTAATTGATGTCTCTTTTCCAATAACGTGACTTCATGGCCATTCGCTTGGATTCGTATTGCAGCTGCTAGTCCACCTAGACCTCCACCTACAACACAGACATTTCGCCTATCAGTCTTTGTTTCATTTGACATAGTAATTTCTACCCTCATTGTAATTGGTTGCTTGGACTACCTCTGCCCTTTGCGGACTAAATCGTATGTTTTCTTCTCTTGATTGTATTTCCTGCGCAGTTTGAAAGCAATCCAGAGCTTCCTCCATTTTGGCACCACGGCCCGCTTCTCAAAGACCTGATAATCCATCTTTTCAATTTCATGCATGATTTCACCATAAACTTCCGCCGCAACTCTCACAGTAAAAGAAGCAGCCGGTGGCAAATCCTGTAAACCAATTTCGGCCTTTGCATAAATTGAATGAGCTCGAGCGATTTCGTGTTTGAGAAGCAATTCGAAATTAGGAGAAACTGTACGATTTTCAAAATCAGATATCGGTACCCTGAATTCGTCTCTTAGCTTCTTGGGCAAATAGATTCTGCCGTTGTCATAGTCTTCAGCAACGTCTCTCAATATGTTGGTAAGTTGAAGTGCTACTCCCAAATCAGCAGCGCGATCCAAAGTTTCTGGGTCAGTACTTCCCCAAATGTGGCACATCATCAAACCAACCGTCGAAGCCACATGATAGCAGTATCTGTCCAACTCTTCCACAGTTTCAATTTCTTTCAGACGCAGGTCCATTCTGACGCCTTCAATCAGTTCATGCAGATATCGAACCGGTATCCTGTACTTCACCATAGTATGACCGAATGCTCTGAAAAGTGGATGGGAGAAAACCTCGCCCTTCGCCAAGCGTTCAGCAATATCTTTCAAGAGATCCAGTTCATGCTCGATCTCCTTGACGGTCAGCTCCATCTCATCGGCGAAATCATCAACCAATCTGCAGAACCCATACAGAGCAGCAATTGATTTCCGTTCTTCTTCATTCAAATATCGAGACGCAAAATGAAACGATCGAGCATGCAATTTGAAAACATCCATGCAGTACTCGTAACTCAAGTCCAAATCTGGTGCATCTAAATCGTCACTGCTATGTACTTCTGATGGTAATGTCGCCAAATGCGCGTGGTATTCACTCAGCATATTCCTACTCCTCTCTACAGACACCCGGCACCTGTGACTGTGGGATTCTTGTTCCCACCTGAGCAATCCTGTTCTCTCCTCACGAAAGCCCATCTGTCTAAGATTTTTAGCACTATCACAAAATATTGCTTTTAAACTAATAGATATTCCCTTGCCATTCTGTCGAATCGAGATTAGTGAAACAACGGTCATCACAGAGGGAGTAGGGTAACCATATTAGGGATGGTTTCAGTAGATAATAGAGGAGTGAACTCACTTGAGGATTGGAGTGATTGGAACAGGCATCGGTGGCCTATCTGCAGCAGCTTTGCTAGGCAAGCAAGGCCATGAGGTTGTCCTTATCGAGAAAACCGATAGACCTGGAGGAAGAGCACGTGTTTGGAAGAAAGACGGTTTCGTTTTCGATATGGGGCCGTCTTGGTATCTCATGCCAGAAATTTTTGATCACTACTTCGAGCATTTCGGAAGAAAAGCAGAAGATTTCTACGATCTCATACGACTGAATCCATCGTACCGTATTTTCTTCCCGGAACGCGAAATCATTGACATCTCAGCGAATCTTGAAGAAAACATGGAACTGTTTGATCAACTGGAGGAGAATGGCGCTGAGAAACTTCGGGAATACCTTGACCAAGCTGAAGAAAAATATGAATACCTGCTGGATGGTCTTATGTATGAGAACCTCTCGGGTATTCTATCGATGCTGAATCCAAAGCTGTGGCGGGCAGGTTGGAAACTCAGTATCCTTTCCAACATTGATGGCTTGGTTAGCAAGTACTTCGATGATGAACGAAGCAAGAAAATACTCGAGTATTCCATAGTGTTCCTTGGAGGCAATCCCGAGAACACACCCGCGTTGTACTCGATGATTTCTCACATTGATTTCAATCTAGGCGTTTGGTATCCATATGGCGGAATTGGCAAAATCGTGGAGGCCCTCGTTTCATTGTGTGAGGAATACAACGTTGAATTCAGGTACAATACTGAAGTGGAACATATACAAGTAGAGAACAAGAAAGCAAGCAAGCTGATAACCAACAAAGGTTCTATCGATGGGGATATCTTCGTTGTCAATGCAGATTACCCACATTCCGAAACAGACCTTCTAGAAAAGCAATATCAGCAGTATCCAGAAAGATACTGGGAGGGCAAAACCATTGCTCCGTCAGCATTCGTTCTCTATCTCGGTCTTGACAAGAAAATCGATTCCTTGACTCACCACAATGTTATCCTTGATCACGATTGGGTAGCGCACTTTAACCAAATTTTCGATGAACCGGGATGGCCGGATAAACCCGCATACTATCTTTGCTGCCCTTCGAGGAAGGATGATACGGTTGCACCTGAAGGAATGGAGAACATATTCGTGACCGTGCCGATATCACCAGGGCTGGAAGATACCCCTGATCACCGAGAGATGTATTTCAAAAAGATAGTCTCCCACATGGAGAAAGTGATTGGGGAACCTATTGAAGATTCAATTGTGGTTAGACGTATCTTCACACTGGATGATTTTGCCAATGAGTACAACGCGTACAAAGGAACTGCTGTTGGACTTACTCACACCTTCAGTCAGTCAGCATTCTTTAGACCAAGGCACGACAGCAAGAAAGTGGATAATCTCTATTACACTGGGCAATATACACACCCGGGAATCGGCGTACCAATGGCATTAATCTCTTCAGAGATTGTTGCCGACATGATAACCGAAGATTATGACATTGCATGATGGAGAATAAGTGTGAATGACGAATATCCTGAAGCTTGCTTATAGCATTTCAAGAGTCAGGTTCTGGCTGTACTTGGGTGGAACCTACCTCGTAGGCTATATTATCGGCATTTCTACAGTGGGCCAACTCATTGACCCTTTTTTCATCGCGCACCTCTTCTACTTCATGATCCCAGCCAATGTACTTCTCTATGGTGTAAATGATCTCTCAGATCGTGATACGGATATGTTCAACCCAAAGAAAGGCGACAAAGAGTACAAGACCAAACAACAAGACCTAAAGAAGCTCTATGCTCTCGTAGGACTTTCTTTTCTATATGGCTTCATTCTCATGTTTTTCCAAAGTGATCTTACCGCAATTTTGCTTTTCGCGTCCTGGATGGTTCTTTCCGTTCTTTATAGCGTAGAACCAATCAGATTGAAAGCGGTACCTGTTTTAGATTTCACATCGAATTTCCTTTACGTTATTCCAGCGCTCTTGGCAATATATCAAACTAAAGGAACTATTCCGCCTCTAATTCCGGTATTTGCTGCGTTCTGTTGGACAGCCGCAATGCAGCTCTTCTCTGCTGTTCCAGATATCGAGGCGGATAGAAAAGCAGACGTAAGAACCACAGCAGTAGCCATTGGGAAAAGAGCCTCGCTTCTCCTGTGTTTGGTATTCTGGGTCCTCTTCGCAGTGATTCTTGTTTTTGTTCATCCGTGGAATTACCCATGGAATCTCCTCACCTTTGTGTATCCCATGATTCCGGTTTACCTTATTCTAAAGCGGGAAGCTGATGTTAGCAGGGTCTACTGGTTCTTTCCCTACTGGAATGGCATCTTCGGTATGATAATCTTCTTCACTATTGGGCTTCCGAAACTGGGGATGATTTGATGCAACTGAAGAAATCAAATGATGTGTTGTTGGCTGTATTCTGTGGAGCCTTCTTCCTGTCAAGTTACCTAGTGGCAAATGTTCCGATTGGCGAGTCGGTTACATGGGTTTCTGCCTTTTTCATTGTGGCCTTAGCTCTACCTTCTTACTACTATTTTATCAAGTGGGCAGGCCCAAAAAAGGGGATGTTGATACTGATTCTTTTCGCGATATTTCCAGTTATCATCGAATCGATCGGAATCTCAACAGGAATACCATACGGAAGCTTCCACTATGCTGAGACCATGGGATTCAAGATTCTTGGTTTGGTTCCATGGAGTGTTACTTTTGCATTTGGTCCATTGCTTCTTGGTTCCATGACGGTCACAACACGACTTTCTCAGAACGCGTCCTTAGCCATCCCGGCTAGCGCAATTGTGCTCGTCCTAGTTGACCTCGTGCTTGATCCTGCAGCAGTAGTACTCAATATTTGGGTCTGGTCACAACCAGGTGCCTATTATGGGGTTCCCCTCGTAAATTTCGTCGGATGGTTCATTACTGGAACTGTAGCATCAATTATCTTTCATCTACTTACGAGAGCGAATTCAGATAAGATGGTTCAAATGCCTCGGACTATAGCAAGTAGTCTGTTCATCATACTATCGTTTTGGAGTGGGTTCTCACTCTGGAAGGGGCTATTCGTTCCGCTTCTTGTTGGCATACTGTTGATTGGTTTCCTTTCTTGGAGACTATACTATCCTCAGCTAACTATCCGCAATCGCCA
This sequence comes from Candidatus Lokiarchaeota archaeon, assembly GCA_014730275.1. Taxonomy (NCBI): domain Archaea; kingdom Promethearchaeati; phylum Promethearchaeota; species Promethearchaeota archaeon. The sequence goes on from WJIL01000006.1 coordinate 73,046, forward strand.
GAAAAAGAACTAGAGAATCCACATAGCAGAACTTAAGAAGATACATCTATGATGCAGAGCAATACAGGAGAGGACACACGTGGATAATGACTTGCAACACCTCATCAGTACTGACAAGTCTCAGGCTGATCAAATGCTGCCTAATTTTCTAGAGTTAGCAGAGATACAATCAAGGCTGCAAAGGATTGATGGTTACATTAACGAATTCATGGCCTCTAATCAGGGGAAACCCGAGATTCTCTACGAAGCAGCATACCATCTGATAAAGGCAGGAGGAAAGAGACTCAGGTCACTTATTGCCGTACTCGCGTGTGAGGCAGTTGGGGGAGAAATCGAAGATGTCTTACCGGTTGCCTTAGCAGCTGAACTACTCCAAACTGCAAGTCTAATTCATGATGATCTGATTGACGATGACGAGACAAGACGAGGCGTGCCAACGGTCCATAGCATCTTCGGTAGAAAAACTGCACTTCTCGCAGGTGACTTGTTGATATCACAGGCCATTCGCCTTCTAGGTGATTATGGAGAACCAGATCTTCTGAGTCACATAGGTGTCGGGGGAACAAAAATGTGCGAAGGAGAAGCTGCAGATTTATACCTCAGCCCAGAAAGGCCGGAAGATTATACGCTTGAGGAGTACTTAGAAATAACGCAGCGAAAGACTGTATCATTCATTGAAGCCGCCGTTGCAATAGGCGTTAGAATCGGGGGTGGGGATGAAGTGAAAACAAAAGCACTCAAGGATTATGCAAAAGGCATGGGTGTAGCGTTTCAGATTCGTGATGACATCCTCGATGTCCAGTCTCATGAACACACTGTTGGAAAGACAACAAAGTCAGACCTGCGTTTGGGCAGACCAAACTATGTCATTCTTAGCGCATTGAGATACAGCGACGAAGAAACAGGACAGAAGTTATTCAAAGCGCTAGTTGACGAAGATATTCATAAAGTACTTCAAATCGTCGATGAAACTGCTGTTGTTGCTCTCGCGAAGGAAGATGCAAAGCAACACATAACCAAAGCGAAGAGGGCACTTCGAGAAGTCAAGATACTCAAAAAGCATCTTCTTAATAGGATGGCAGATTACGTAATTCATCGAAATGTCTGATAGAAACAGAGTGTGGTTTTAATGGGGTTATCCCATGAGAAGGGAGACACGAGAGAATCAAAAAGAAACAGATTCAACTCCATTGTATCATGGATAATATTGATACGACCACCGTTCCTACTAGCAACCGCCGGTTCCATAGCTGTTGGTGGAGCAGTAGCATTTTCCGAAACTGGTTCTTTCAATTGGTTCCTGTTTGCTCTAACCATTATGTCAGGAGTTCTCATTCATATGGGCACCAATGCCGCAAATGATTACTTCGACCATATGAGCGGTAATGACGATATTAACGTAAACTATGTCAAGCCATTTACAGGCGGTAGTCGCATGATACAACAAGGAAGGCTTAATCCCAAAGACATTCTGAGTGTCTCTGTATCTTTGCTAACTATTGCTGCTCTGATTGGTTTCTACCTCTTTCTAAGCGTAGGGTGGATTGTCCTCATACTGGGTTTATTCGGCGCATTCTCGGGTTTTTTCTACGCTGCCCCACCTATCCGCTTGGCAAGCAAAGGCATTGGAGAAATCCTAGTAGGGCTAAACTTCGGTATATTGCTCATCATCGGCACGTACTATGTTCAAACGGAATCTTTCGGCCTTCAACCGCTATTAGTATCGATTCCTATCGCTCTTTCAATATCAGCCGTATTGTGGATCAACGAATTCCCAGATTATCAAGCGGATAAGCAAGTTGGGAAGGATACTATGGTAGTAAGAATAGGATTGCGAAGGGCATCTCATGTCTTTGTGGCTTTGATCCTGTCCGTCTATATTCTCTATGCGGTGTTTATCATTTCCGATTCTATCAACCACTACTCATCTTTTGTGTTCTGTACAGTTCCCCTAGGTGTGGTTTCCGTGATTGAAGCACGAAACCGGTATCCGTTTCCAGAGACCCTCGCACCAGCCAACGCATCAGCGGTTTTGAATCATCTAGTCCTTCTCGGATTATTAATCTCAGCTTATCTAGCTGCTTCAATCAAAGCACCAACTACCATGCTTATTCTAACAGGAACTGTAGTACTATTGATTTGTTTTGCTTTAGCAGCCGGTTGCAGAAGACTAGAAGCAAGCAAATGACAGTCCATCCAAAATACGACCTTAAATGCCAATGCCAAGAATCACACATGAGCCGCACCATTGTGGTCGGTTCCAACCTCGAAACGACATCTGCTCTAGCCGGTGGCGAGTATCCTCCCGTCACCGGCACCTTTTTGTTCCAAAATAGTACCCCTTTAGTCTGTTATAACAACACCTATTAACATCAAATAGTAATTTTGTTTGAGGCTTGGAGAAGCGAGTGTACCTTACGGCAGATGTAGTACCATGTCCTGGCGATTGATAGATAATGAAGAATCCGATATATACAGGAATTTGGCGCTAGAAGAGAGTCTGGCCAGAACAAATGCTGGTGCAGTCGATAAAACAAATACAGTGCGGTTCTGGAAATCGGAACCCTCCGTGGTACTTGGTAGGTTTCAATGTGTTCATGAGGAAGTGAACATAGAGTTTTGCAGGAACAACGATATCAGTATAGCTAGAAGATTTACTGGTGGAGGAACTGTTTTTCACGACGAAGGTAATCTGAATATTTCATTCTGTCTCGATCAGTCGGAAAGCTGTGTTTCAAGAACCCTTCGAGAACTCTATTGGAATTTCATAGGCACTCTAGCCAAAGGTCTACGAAGCATCGGCATAGGCGCCAGTTATGACCCCAACAGAAGCTGTATTCGCATAAACGGGAGAAAGATTACAGGCACAGCAGGATGGCTCAAACAAGGAGTCTCATTCATCCACGGTACGCTCCTACTATCTGCAAATCTCGAAACGCTTAGGAGAGCACTTAGTCCGCCTCCAAATCAACCAGTCTATCTTAGAGATGGCAGGTCCATACGATGCAAGGAGAGCAAAAAGGACGTTGTTACCACAATTGCCAAAGAGTTCGACTCGCCACCTAATGAAGACGAAATCAAGCAAGCAATCATAGATAGTATTGCAACGTTCACAGGAGCGGAAATCGTCAAAGATAACTTTACTCAAAAAGAAGAGGCCATGGCAAATTCACTATATCATACGAGATACAAGAGAACTAAGTGGAATCTAGGCACACTGTCTGAAAGCAAATCTAGGAAATAGTAGATTCTAGTTAAGGCCAAAAAACGGGTTTTTCAGAAACACTTTAACATAGCGTAATCCAACTTGGAGCCTGAGCAGATATTGCTAATCAAACGGAGAAAAGAGAGATGACCAAAGACGTTGGAGACAGGCTGCGTTACTTCCAAAAGCATTTTGGCGCACTGAACAGAGACATTCCGGAGACAAGAAACGCATTTACGGATCTTCTCAAGATAGTAGATCGGGATGGTGCCCTGCCACGCAAATTCAAAGAAATCATATGCATTGTAGCTAGCATTCTCGAGCCCTGTGAGAGCTGCATGGTGTATCATACGAAACAGGCGTTATCAGCTGGAGCTTCTAGAGAAGAAATCATGGAAGGGTGTGCAGTTGCAATAGTTATGGGTGGTGGACCCGCAGCAGCCCACATTGCAACAGTGCAAGATGCATTAGACAAGTGGGCATAGTTAGTAATTCTTTACGCAGATAAATTTGGCAGGGTTATCCCCCTTGTTGAAGAATTGATGTTCTTCATTTCCTGCAATATGTAAAACATCACCTGCAGTAAGAAGAATGGATTTACCCTCAATAACAGCAGTAGGCGTCCCTTCAAGGACATAGACACCATGATCATGTTCATGGTTATCGAGCGAAGTATGACCGTTCGGCTCAATTTGGTATGTTCGCATCGCAAAATGAGTTGAGCCGTTCTCAGAATTGAGCAGTGAATTCTTCCACACGCCTTCGACGCCGTTAGCAGTAACTTGCTCGTAGTCTGATAAGTCAGAGTCTCTTGTCAAATACAAGGCGGATACATCCATATAGATTTTTGAAAGGTCCCCTCAAAAGAGCACTGGTTGCTTTTTTGGTCCAATCAACCCTTTTTTCGTATTGGGAGTGTTAAGTGTGTTCTTTAGGGCTGAATCAACCATATTTTCTACGTGTTTTCTCATCGGTCATAACATGCTTCAAACGTTCTTCCCACTCGGGAGCTTCCCACGTCCCGAGAGCTCGATGAGTTTTCATGTAACTTGAAGGGATGGGGTGGGTTCCTAGAACAATGTCTAGGCCAAATTTTTCTTCGATGAAATTTTCGAAGTAGTCAATCATAGTGCACGGAGGATACCCGACTAGAAATCCTGTAGCAAGATGAATTACCTCTGCGCCATTTGCTTTCATTTCTTCTCCAGCGTACTCTATGTTGCCGCCTGGACATCCACCACAAGTTGCATAGCCAACAATCCGTAATTCCTCATCGTAGATGCTGAATGCGCCTTCTCGTGCATGGAGTGACCTGAAGCATTTACCCCCTGCGCAATCCCCATAGCGTTCACAGACTATGATTCCCAGTTTCTTCATTTCTCTCATCTCAGTAGTAGATTTCTATGAGAAATTGGTAAAGAGAACTTTGATTGCTTTCTGATCCTCCATTAGCTCAAATCCCTGTTCCCATTCATCAAGGGATAGTCGGTGAGTTATCAGCGGGGCAACAGCGATTTTGCGTGAAGCCATCAACTTCAGTGTTGTTACCCAAGATGAAGGTATGGTGCCCCATGTGCCGGTCATTGTCAGTTCTTTCACAATCATCTGATCGAGGTCTACTTCAGCAGGGCGACCACGCACTCCTAGAAGAGCTACGTGTCCCGCCACTTTCACGAATTCTAGGGCCTGACTGCAAGCAGCACATGAGCCAGATGCTTCAACCACAACATCAGCACCTATTCCTAGGGATTCATCGTTGACAATATCGATTGGATCTTCCTTCTCAATATCGATTGTACGGTCGGCTCCGGTACGTTCTGCAATGTCAAGCCGCCATCTATCAGAAGACATACCGGTGACAATGACTTTTCCTGCCCCCATAGCTTTGGCAACTTGCAATGATAGCAGTCCCATCGTGCCTGGACCTTGAACGACAACAACATCTCCAGGACAAATAGGAGATTTCTCAATAAGCGCGTGGACCACACATGCGGTGGGTTCAGCCAAGGCCGCTTCTTCCAAGGGTACGCTGTCTGGAACCTTGTGTATGATATACTCTGGCACGGTAAGATACTGGGCAAATGCACCATTCGCTCTCGAGACCCCGAGAATACGCTTGTTGGGAGCGGTGCATCTGTTTACGTGTCCAGTTTTGCATTGGTGACACTGTCCACAATATGCGGTGGCTGGAGAAACCACTTCATCTCCAACTTGGATAGTGGAAACCTCAGAGCCGATATCAACAACCGTTCCGGAGTATTCGTGGCCAAGGACTACTGGTGGGGTATGAAATGCTTGATCGTGCTTTATATGAACATCAGTCCCACAAATACCAGCAGCTTCGACTTTCACCAAAACTTCATCATTTTGGGGTTTGGGCTCGGAAATGGTTCGTATCTCTAGATTACCCGCACCGCGGGCGGTTTTCATTAGGCTTTTCAAATGTTTAGGCTCCCATAGAAGTTATCAGAGCTCAAACTTCTTCGAATGTAGCTCGAACAGTAGCACCACAATAGCTACATTTGGCTTCAAGCGGACCTACCCAGTCAATGGATTCATGTGATAATGAAGCTCCACAACTCGGGCAGCGCTCTGGAAGTCGTACTGTCTGCATAGTGGAACCATCCCTACGAGTTCCCTGTTCACGATGTCTCTCAGGTATTACAAAAGAGGGGGGCTGTACGGTGAAACCAGAGGCGGTTTGGCCTATACCCTTACAGACCTTGAAAGACACTATTAAGAAAATAACGAAGAATATTATTGGGAACAGCAAGAAAAACGCTGAGAAGCCAAAAAAGAAATCAAAGAATTCAAAGGGGCTGAATGGAAATTGCAACGGTAGTTCTCCTCTTGTAATGAGTTCTCTAGGTTGATGTCGGGAAAGTCCCTTATTACATTTGTCAGAAAAGAGGTGCTGCAGGATACGGGAGGGCACAATCTATAAAAGATGGCTAAGGTTGTAATTGAGTTGTCTAATCGATGGAGGAACCAATACATTGCAAATTCCAGCCTTTCTGCTTCGGAAACTGTATATCAAAGGCAGTCTAGAAAACGTTGAAGACGGATTCCATTTCAAAATCAAGAACTCGTTGTCCCCCGGCACAGCAACCGCGATGGATCCCATCAAGGTTGATGACGAAGAGTACCCTCTAGAGAATACAGTCATTAAATCTGAAGACACCGAAATCACAGGTTCAGAGGTCTCGGAGGATAACCCGATTCCAATCAAAGTCGGCGTTGAAATTCTAATTAAAGTTGAGGGCGATCAGCTCGGTGAGGGAGAACACAAAATCGATATTGGTCTTCAAACAAAAGAAGCCGGGAAATTGGCATTCGACGTCAAAGACGCTTTGTAAAAGAAGCATATTAGGTAACAAGAGTCGATACGAACCCAATCATCATAGAATCCATCTATGCCTCTCTTGGCGGTAGGGAGGGTTTAAACTTCGAAAAATGCATTCCACATGATGAATTACCAACACCAAGGAGCATCAAGCTGGAGAAAGTGATAGGAGACTGATGAGAGGGAAATCCCAAAACTGGCCTGTACTGTATACCCAATCACGGGAATTATCATAACATCGGCTCCAAAGATGAAGAAGGATGAAAGGAACATACCTCCAATAATTGATAGAAATGATAGAATGATTACCAGTAGTGTTACGTATGCAAATCGATGAATAATCCATCCTGCTTTATCATCTCTATTTACCAATTGTAGAATCATCAGAATCTGAATCAGTTCGAAGGTGGTACCGAGAACAATCGTTGCTGATGCGAGCTGCTGAATCAGAAAATATCCAAGCGCACCAAACATGGATAGGAGGACACTGAGACTCAATATCAATGATGTCAGAAATGAGTATATTCTGAACATGATGGGTCTCTTGAACTGTTCTATCACACGCACACCTTTCACCCCCCATTCAATTCTAAGCTCATGAATCGCTCAACATAGTATGTTGACATCTGTGCCCCGTATGCATAGAAGTTATAGTCAAAACCATGCCCCGCCAAGGGTATGGTAATGAGAAGACACCTATGTCCAAGGTTATTTGCCAGTCGATAGAAACTCACTCCTTGACTCTCATAATCAGCTAACCCATCCATACCCCCATGAATAATCATGATAGGCGGAACTATCGTACTGTTCGAAATAAGCGAGGCTGCAAAGAGCTTCTTGTATTGTTCTTCAATTGGTAAGTCGCCCTCCACGAGGGGATCAAAAAAACCACGTTCATCCCTTGTGATATTTGTCACTGGATAAAACCAAATGCCAGCCCTGACAGTCATATTGGACGAGAAGTATCCTGCGAACAGAGCGTTCTTGTGACCAATAGTCACGAGTGAGGCAAGATTCCCTCCTGCTGACCTTCCTACAACAAAGATATTCTCCATGTCCGCTCTGTATTTCGAGCTGTTCATTTCAAGCATCTTTGTGAAATAGCCCACATTCTCAATCTGATTGTCGATGTTGTAGCTTCCGTTGTAAGAGGGTCCAAATGATGCTAGTGAAGAGAATGTGCCAAAGTGTTCCACATATTCCTCGGGCAGGCTTGTGACATCAAAAAGACCATACTGAATATCGAATACCACAAATCCTTGTGATGCGAAGTATTGATTGAACAGAGGGATGTTATAACTACCTTTGTCGCCGAGAACCCATGCTCCACCGTGAAGTGTAATAATAACCGGAAATGGACCCGCTCCCATGGGACAATACCAATCGAAGAAGAAAGTGTCCTGACCATTATCGAGATAGGGGATGTCGTATTCCGCACTGAAGCTCGTTTCGTCAATAGGAACCCCGAATAGATTGTCAAACATCGAGTAAGGAGCAGGCCGTAGTCCTGAAGTATCAAGTTCCGCCTATTGTGCCCCATAAACTGACACCATCTGATTCTCGGCCTCGGCAATGCTAAAGGGCATGACGGGATAAGGAATGATTGCACCAACGAAAATGAATGCACAAACCCCCGCTATAACTAGCCTTTCTCTCCGTTTTTCTATGAAGGAAAACCGAATGATGATCACCCCACTTGTCAGCACTAGAATGTAAAGCAGTGGAGCAACACCAGGATAGAACATCGCTATGAGCCAGCCAAGGGTGGAAGAGCCAAAGAAGAGGTAGAGGATTGTGACCAGCCCGAAGAGGCCTATACAGAGGTAGCAAAGGAAAAGCAGGATATATCGAAGAATCTGCTTGAGTCTCATCTCTTTCCTCTCAGCCGTAAATATGCAGTACAGTACTTCGGTATTAATGCTTATCGAGATAATCAAGAAGAAATGTATTCAGGTGCAAAAACGTTGTAACATGTGAAACAATCTTCATAATGATCAATTCTGCAAAGGGAGTCCCCACGGCTGAATATACAAGATGCGTGTAGACAAGCAAGAAAGATAACCCACTGATGAATAGATGGGAGGGGCTGAAAACAGCCCCGTTTAGCTTCAACTTGTTTTCCATCTGTACACTACAATGACCAATATAATCACTGCGGCAATCCCAATCACACCAACTATGACGAGGGGATCAATACCACCATCAGGCGGAAGTGTGGTTGTTCCTGTGTCTATGCCTTGCACAGTTGTGAATTCATAGTACTTGTGAGTCCATTCACCATTCGAACCTTTGGCGTAGACGTCTAGCGTATGAAGACCATTGGTATCAGGCAACGTTCCTAACGTGGTACTGTTGTCACCTCCGTCCCAAGAGAAGTACTTCTCTTCTGGAACTTCGCTGAAGTAAAACTCTGGTGCTTCATCTGGTAACGCAGACGAAGTATTGGCAATTTCGCGATAAGCAATCTCAATGGGACCCTCATAAGGAAGAGTATAGGTTTCAGTTACATCTCCGTCCTTATTGACAGTCTCCATTTCGATTCTTCGGGGAGAAGTATTGAGTCGCACATAGTGGTTATAGTCGCCGCCCCACGGAGTCCGATACAGCTTTGGTCCGACACCACTTGAGGTGACATGTACAACGCCATTTACTGTTATCCGCTGGAATACGTGGTCATGTCCACTGAGAAACATGGTCACATTCTCCTCCTCAAACAGGTTCTGAAGACGGGCTCGCTCGGTCTTATTGGCATCTATCGCACTGTCTATGTGGGCAACAGGATAGAACGGTTGATGAGCAACAACATATTTGATTTCCTTGTCGGTGCTTTGAAGATCGTTTACCAGCCAGTCATACTGTTCTCCAGTTATTCTACGCGGGGTCTCAGGTACTTCAGTATCGAGAAATGTGAAGTGCACACCCGCATAGTCGAACGAAAACCAAGTTGAGTTTCCACCATACTGGTGGAACGAGTCCAAGAACCAATCTGCGTAGGTTTCTCCTGGTCTTGTATCATGGTTTCCTATGCAACCATAGATTGGTGTATAATGACCCAGCTTATCAGACACATTGAGATAGTTACCCCAAGCAATCTCATTGTAGGTTTCATCAGTTGCGGATACTTCATGCACAAAATCACCCGCAATTATTACGAGATGGGGCTCTTCATTGCGTGCCATGTCCACGAAATCCCGGAATATCTGAGACTGTCCCGGTGCCATTGATTGTAGGGGCTGTGGATCGCCCATTACGATGAGCTTGAATGGTGTCCCATCCTCAGGTTCCGTTTTGAAGTAATAAACCTCGCTACTGGTTCCATCAGAAACAGCTTCATAGTACACCGTTGTTCCAGCTTCTAATCCATCAATCCAGATGCTGTGTTCTTTGCTCGAAGTGGGATTACTAACACTCGAATCGAGGTTGTCAGAAGCATTTCCATAGTTTACTGTGGCATTCGTTGGAGTTTTTGTTTCCCAGTAAATCATGGCTGAAGTCTTGTTTACCATGTGAACCGTCGGTCCTCGCGGAAAAATCTCATCATCAGCCCGAACCGCATCAGGCTGGATCTCGCTGTCGAGCGGAGCAATTTCCAATCCTGCAAGGGGAGCTCCAGCAAAAGATAGAATCAGCAGTGAAAAAATAATTAGGAATGAAGGTTTTCTGGACATCTGCAATCGCCCAAGATTAGAAATGCATTATCCCAAATAAGAACTCGGCTTTCCGAATAGTTCAGTTATTCATTTCTATGGGAATGAATATTGCTAGCTAATTGACTACCAAGTGATGAGAGGGGCGATTTCATGGCCCCGCTCAAGCGCCCCCCGTTTTCCATTTGTAGACTACAATAACCATTATCACTGCCACAACGCCGAGCACACCAAGAATCACAACAGGATTCATGCCCGAAGGGGGAGGAGTGGTGGTTGTTTGTGGTTCTTCACCACCAACAGTATCAAACGCATAGTGTTTGTGATTCCATACTCCATCTAATCCTTTGGCATAGACATCAAGCGTATGAAGCCCGTTGATATCAGGAAATGTCCCTAACGTGGTACTGTTGTCACCTCCGTCCCAAGAGAAGTACTTCTCTTCTGGAACTTCGCTAAAGAGAATCAATGGTGCTTGTTCTGGACGTCCAGCTGATGTATTGAAGAATCGTCGTAGAGCAATTTCGATAGAGCCCTCATACGGGAGTGCATAGTCTGCTGCAACTTCTCCGTCCGTATTGATGGTTTCCATCTGAATCTCCGCGTCTGAGATATTCCATCTTGTATAGTGATGGAAATCTCCGCCCCAAGGAGTGGAATAGAGTTTGGGTCCAGCTCCTGCTGTAGTGACATGCAGAACTCCATTGACAGTCAGTCTCTGGAAAACATGGTCGTGCCCTGCAAGATATGCGGTGACATTGTGCTCTTCAAACAAACTCTGGAGGCGATTCCTTTCTGTCCGGTTTCTATCCAGCGAGCTTCCTATAGCACTAACAGGGTACATTGGTTGATGGCCCATCACGAATTTGATTTCTTTGTCTGTGTTTTCTAGATCGTTTACCAACCAATCATATTGCTCTCCACTTATCCTACCTTGATATTCTGGCATTTCACTATCAAGAAGAGTGAAGTGAACACCTGCGTAATCAAACGAGAAATAGGTGGAATCTCCACCGTATTGCTGGAAGGCTTCAAGAAATCCATCTGCATAATGTTCTCCTGAAATGGTATCATGATTTCCAATAACTCCATACATTGGAGCGTAGTGCCCCGCTTTGTCACTTACATTGAGATACTTATTCCAACATAGGTCGTTATAGCTCTCGTCGGTATCAGAGAGCTGGTCCACATAATCTCCTAGTATCAAAATGAGGTGCGGTTCTTCATTGCGAACCATATCTATAATATCCTTGAATACTTGCGACTGATCCGGGGCCATTGCTGATGTTGGTTGTGGGTCACTTAGCACAACAAGATTGAATGGTTCACCATCTTCAGGCTCAGTTTTGAAGTGATAGATATCGCTACTCGTCCCATCAGAAATTGCTTGGTAGTATACCGTCGTTCCAGCATCTAAGCCATCAATCCATACTCTATGCTCTTTTGATAGCGTCGTGTTTTCCACAGCTGAATCTAAGTTTTCGGAGGTAGATCCGTAGTTCACTGTAGCATTTGTTTGTGTATTCGTTTCCCAGTAAATCATAGCCGCGGTCTTGTTGACCATATGTACAGTTGGGCCTCTTGGAAAAGCTTCGCTGTCAGCAAAGGCATAAGAGTTCAGTTCTGTATGAGCTACATTGTTATTCCATGTAGCGAGAGGGATTCCTGCTACTGAGGAGGCAAACAATGAGAGAACAAGTATGAACGATATCTTCTGGGACATTTTGGTACACGTGTATCCAATGTCACCATTCTACTTAAAGGCTGACGTGATGGAAATCCAGCGGCACAACAGTTTTGTGGGTTGATGATAGCCAAAAGATGAAGGTGTTGAAATCTTGTACATCAAGCTGAGGAAGGATGGCGCAGTAGGGCTCGGCAGAGCAACAAAAGGTAAAGCTGAGATAACAATTGGATACGGCGAGGCCCATATGGTTGCAGCGGCTCTCGAAAAGGTGGCACAGACACCCAAAGAATTCCACCAGACATACAAAAAGACGACGAATGTCGGTGGCGGTAACGAAATCGAATTCGACCGCGAAAAGAATGGTGCCATATCAATATCAGGAGACGGATACAGATACAGCTGTTCTGAAGAAGAGATTCTCCAGCTTGTTAAATCTCTCAGAGATCTGCCCCCGCTTGATACTCATGAAGAGTCCAGGTTTGTTAGCAAGAACGCCGATGCGTTGCATTGTGTTACAGTTGAAAACAAGGGCAACTCGGTGAAACTCACCTTACCTGAAGCGGCCGTCTTGAGAACTTCATTGCTAAGCAGTATGGAGGGGCAATACTACACAGAAGTAATCGAGATAGGAAAACAGAAGGTCAAATTGGAGCGAACCAGTGGTCTGAAATGGCAACTCATTGGAAAGGACTCGGTGAAATTCACGGCCTATGAAATTGAAGAGCTTGTCGAAGGAATAGAATCAGCGATCATGGATGTGCTTATGAAGACAGCTAATTCAATGGGAATCGATGAAGTCAGCGACATCCGAGTTAAGAGTAGAGTGCAGCGTATCGAAGAAGACACCAAGGCAGTAGTTGAGAACTACGCACACGGAAGAAGAGTCCGAAAGAGAATCAAAAAGATGGCAGAAAAGGTTCTAGGAGCGGGAGAGGACGCAGCATCTCGTACAAACCACTTCATGGAAGTTGCTAACTACATCTATCGTGAGCTAGAACCAGAGTACTTCGAGCCCCTCTTCGGGGTGCTTGCTTCAACATTTCTGCCAACAATCAAGTAGAAGCAAACATTCGTGCCAAGCTAGGTAGTTACACAGAACTCTCATTGCATCTCAGTCTCTCAATCAGACTTGCCACAGCAGGTAGACCACGGATACCTATCAAGGACTCGGTTGATTAAACCGCGGACTTTCCGTTCCTCGCTAGTGCCTTCATATACGAGTATGAGTACCTTTCCTCCGCGTGTCCGCTTGAATTTCTGATACATTGTTTTGCTGGTATTGATTATGTCAGCAACAATCATCACATCGGCTTCGGGTAGGTCCAAGTCACGCTCTCCAACCGGGGACATAACAAGTGCGTCAATCGGCTCATCCTTGAATGACTTCAGCACAGACCCTTTATCTCGAGTTTTTCCCGTGATTCTGGTGACTTTCATTCCCGCCTTTGACAGGAGATTTTGGACCTGGGAAACCATTCGCAGATAGGAGGATATTATCACAGATTTATCGTATTGCTTCGCAATCTCCACAATCTTTGCTGCTTTTGGAGAGATTGTTGGAAGGACTTTCCGTAGCTCGCTAACATTGAAGTAATGCTTGAGATACTCATTATGAAACATTCTCATGAACTGTTTGGGCGGCATAGCATAGACATACTTTCGAAGGAGCAACAGACCTGAGTACCTACCTTTCAAATCATCCGAAACGGGGAGTCGTTCCAGCATGAGATGGATTCTTCGAGAATCGCCTTGAACCAATTCCAGATTCCCGGATTCTTCCAGCTGGCCAAGTATCTCCCTACGTGTATCTCGAACAAGCTCATCAATAACAATAGAAATCGATCGGATTTTCTTGTTGTGCACCGGAACTGTTGAAATCACTGTTTTTTCAATGTATTCGTCAATATCTGTGTCATAGAGGTCTTCCATTGTCACTAGACTTGCGTTGGGTATGTGTTTCAATAGTGTCTTTAGCTCTTTTCGAATCTCCAACTGCTCATCTGTAAATACAGCGTGCTCATCTCTCAACGTACCACTCATGCCAATTATCCGCTTTTCCCGTAGAAGAGTAAGAAGAGTAGGCCACGGAAATACCAGAGCGGTTCTTCCCCTGGTCCTTCGAACTAGTGTGTCAACTTCGTTGATAATAACTACATCAATGCCTTCTAGAAGAGTGATATCTTTCTTCAAGACGTTGGCGAGTACCTGCGGCGTAGAGATGATGACTCGTTTCTCACGGAGAATGTACTCGCGCATTCCAGACCGAACGCGGGAGGAAAGGTCCCCAAGATCCTCTGAAAGCCCTCCATACTCAGATTTCATATAGTCAACAGTCTCGGCCAGTGAAGACGTGGAATGGACCACAATAATGAAACGTTTGTCAGGAAAGGATTCGACAACCAGTTGATGCGTCAAGAAACGCTTTCCCAAGCCACAATCCAGCTCCACAAGCACATTATCATCTTTAAGTTCGTAGATTTGGTCGAGGATGAACTCTTGGTAACCTCGGGGTGTGTACTTGGTCTTCGTTTCTGACATGGTTCTCAATTGTTTTGAGTGGAGTATCGTATAAAAGCTCCCGTAAGCATACTGGGAAAAAACCGGACACTGTTTAGATATGTTCTCCCGGTTCCGGTAGCTCCCTCTCATCTCCTTCGGCTCGTAGCGAAGGAATGCGTTCAACCTCATCTCTCGGGATGGCTTTTCCACGAACCCAGATTGTGTTATCAGGTACCACAGTATCCTTTGGAACAACCGAGGCGGCACCGATGACCACATTGTCTCCAATCTCTGCCCCCGCCAGAATAACGGCGTTTGCACCGACAGTAACGTTGTCGCCAAGCTTCACCGTTTTCAAATACAAAGAATTACCCTCGTACACATGTCCGCTTAGTATCGCATCATAGCCGAAAAAGCAATTCTGTCCGATTATCGTTCTTTCAGGATTGAAGAGCCTACCATTTCCGACAACCGTTCCCTTGCCGATTTCTGCACCGAACCAGACATGGCGGAACCTAGTATCTGTGAATATGCTAAAGAAACCGGCAAAATATGGTAGCAAGATATAGTAGACCTCGTAGAATTCGTAAAGCAACCATTTTTCGGTTTCAGCATTGTAATATCCATCTTCTAAGAAAGGAATCCCTCGTCTGGAAAGCAAGAATAAGCCCAGCAAGATAGCAAGGAATATACTATAAGATGTAAGGCCAATTGGAACAAAGAGCACAATGAACCAGAAGTGTTCATAGAAAAACGAAGGGAACCAGCCAGCGAAGGTTCCAGTAAACCAAGGATGGATACTTGAAATGGGCCAAAACAGATTATTCATGAACCCCTCAATATTGTTGTACGCCCAGGCGAAAACCATAATGCCGGGGATAGCAGCCAATGTAAGGCTAATCAGAATGGATAAAGCAAGATATATACCGTAGAGAATGGTCCTTATTTTCACTCTTTGAGCTCTCCGAATCTAGGGCTGATACATGAGAAACAGTACCCAGATTTGAAGGTATTCATACTCGAGGGAAACAGATATTATCCATCTGTTCACGTGTCGCTCAAATCAGACACGCGATATGCGGAGACATTTGATGTGACATATGATGTGATAATAGCTGGAACTGGTCCCGCGGGATTGATGACTGCCGATAGGCTCTCTGAGAAAGGCATTGACACACTAGTATTGGAAAAGAGAAAACACGTTACGGATTCTCTCATGGGTGAACTGGTTACGGACAAAGCCCTCCGTCTTCTTAGAGTAAGGCCAGATTCCGAATATATAGGTAACAAGTATAAGAGAATAATCGGCGAAAGTCTGGATACAGGTTCCAATGTAGTAGTGGGAGAAAATCTCCTAGGTAATTCATATCTTCTGGACGAAGACAAATGTCAGCAACTCATGAAAGAACGTGCAGAATCAAATGGCGTCGAATTCAGGTTTTCCAGCAGGGTGGATTCGGTCATAAAGAACAATGGACAGGTTACAGGCATACGATACAATGACAACAAGAAAGAGCGTGCAAATCTTGTCATCGGAGCAGATGGATCGTTCAGCAAGGTTTCACAAACAGCCGGCTTCAAGACAGCACGTTGGCTACTCTCCTATGGCTATCGGTGGAAACTAGAGGATTGCAAAGATATTGATCCAACAACAGCGTACTTCTATGTTGGCCGTGATGTAGGTCTGGGCTATATGTGGTTTTATCCACGGAGTGAAACTGAGGTGAATCTCGGAATCGGACGTGTGCCCTCGTCCAAGGAACAATGGGAACAACTACCTCCAATGGTCGACGTATTGAAGAAATACAAAAACAAGTTCCCGGAAACCAAGGATTCCAAAATCGCATCTGTGAACGGTGGAGTAGTGCCCTGTGCAGGCATCATCCCGAAATTCACTGATGCGGGTGTTGCTCTCTGTGGCAATGCTGCGGGTCAAGTGTCCTCAATTGTCGGTGGTGGTGTCACAACATGCTTTCATGCAGGAACGTTATTGGCAAGACATGCTGCTAGAGCTGTTTCTGAGGATGACTTCTCAAGGAAAAGCATAGAGAAATATGAGAAGGAATACCGCAAGTCAAAGCTTGCGTGGAATATTCAGAATACTGGTGATGGTATGTGGGCTGTATCAAGGTATGCCATGTTGAATGACCCACTGGAGGCGGCTGAAATAGTCCTCAATTCTCTTGATGCTAGAACCTTGAACTCTATCATCCAAGGTGACATTTCCGTTTCTGAGGTTCTGACACTCCTTACCGAGTTCATGCCCATGATTCTACGGATTGGCAAAGGCTATCTCAAGAGCGTTGCTCTTGTTGGTCCTTGATTTTTGGAAAAAAAACAGATACAGGAAGGAAGGGATATGCCTGCGCTGCATGAAGAAGGTCTCCCCCTCCTTCCTGCCTGCCTCGTCTGGCGAAGAACGCCTTAGCCCTAGAATTCGTATTCGATGGACGAATTCAATTCTGGGATATTCAACCAGTATATTTAATATTGCTCTTGTCAACATTAATTGAGTAAGTGTCTGTCCATAACCATACAGCACTTTATGTAATCAAATGTTGAACGAAAGTTGGGGGAAAAATGCCGATTAGCGAAGATGCCGCAGAAACGTTGGAGCTGTTAGGATTCAAGACGGGGATAGATCATGATTCACGGGCGCTGAGTCTTCTGCGAGCCATGCTCAAGAAATGTGATGAGACAGGAAAACCAATATCATTCACCACTGCTTATGAAGCCCTACTAAGAGAAGAACCAAGTGCAAGCCCCTCAAAAGCATGGATTCACAAGGTGCTCAAATCTCTTGTTGATGATGGCCTCGTAACTATGTTCGGAGAGAGCGCACATCGCAAAAGCTATCTCGCAGATGCCAAATCTGTGATGAACGGAATCGAAGTCCTTAGAGAGAAAGCTATTGAAAGAGTCTCAGAGACAATAGATAGAAAAAAGGAAGAGCTAGAAATCATAAGAAATCTGGATTCTGCAGCCCTTGCACAAGAAATCACAGAATGGATAACTGGAAGAAGACAGGCACTAAAGGCCAGATTCATCAAGGGAATTGACGAATTTTACAGAGTCATTGACACAACGCTATACAAGAACCTGAAATCCGGAGACGTTCTAAGAATCTGCATATTGACAATCAATCCATTCATGCATAGATTTGAGAAAAGAATCAGCAAGATGGTTGATATAGCCAGAAAGGGCGTTGAGATAAAATATGCAGTTCCAGCAGGATTGCTAGAGAGAGAGTCTTTCAAAAACAATCAAAACCTGAGAAATCTCATAAGAGAAGGTTTGGAAAATCTGATTACACTACAAGGGCAGGGTCACAAAATAGATGCTCGGTTTTTCAACGTCAGTAAGAAGCATTATCAATTTGTGGCAGCTAATCACGAAAGCATGGCACTCATCATCACAGAAAAACCAATCACCGGAGCATGGATGAGCCGCCGTTTCAACGCAGATCTGGTAGACTCAGCTGTTGAATCCTTTGACAAGATTTGGAACAAGTCCAAGTCTGTACTTGACATCCGGTCTTCTGATATCGAATCTTCTGGAATGGACATAGACTCTGAGGTCGCAATGAGCTTCATAGAGGGAGGAAAGGAATAGTGACTGTCTCGGGTACAAATCAGACTTCCCTGCTTCAGCTTTATGATGTGAATCCACAGGAGAAGAGGATGCACGTCCTGAGAGCCCTGCTTGAAGCATGTGAAAATGAAATCAGAGTCGGTTTTTCGGACATTCTGAAACACCTCAGCGGCGAGGATACTGAGAAGCCCAATGAATCATTGATTTATCGTCTGCTAAGCTCCTTGGAAGACGAGGACTTCATTGAGGTTGATAGGAGCGGCTACAGACACAGATACTATACAGATTTGAATCGAATAGAGACAGCTCTAGAGAAAAAGAAGGGAAGTGCTCTTCAAACACTTTCTGAAGACAGAATTAAACTGAAACGAAAACTTGAGCGGCTCAACAATATCAGAATAGGTCTACTGGTCGACAGAGTCATCAAGGTGATGACTGATTCTAAATGGGATGATAGATCGCGTTTTGGCATGGGTCTCAGAACCCTACAGCTCATGGCTGATCGAGAGGTATACGCACAGGTAACTCGAGGAGATATCGTACGGATTACAGTTGATGACGTGGATCTTCAATCTCCACAGTGGAGCGAGCGCGTCGAAGTTTTTGGGAATCTAGCTTCAAGGGGCGTAAAAGTGAGAGTCCTTTTCACTTGGCCATGTAGACAGGTAAAGAATGCGTGGAGAAATACGACGGAAGAGTATCTAAATCTCAAAAATCAAGGCCTAGATGTCGATTTTCGTATCCGGAGCGGAGACCTGACCTATCAGATGGTAACAAGGAATGCCGAGGTCCTAGTATTGACTGTAGCAGAGGAACCATTGGCTTCCATATGCGTTCCTAGAAACGAGAATCCAACGTTATTAGATGATGTCGTAGACAGTTTTGATGCAGAATTCACGTCATCTTACAGTTTAGGTGAAGGTGATATCCGATGAACAACCGAATTCATGTTTCGGAACTGTCACTTTTTGAACTCGATATGGCATCGCGCAAAATGGATGTTCTTGAAGCTGTTCTGAAGTCGGTGGAAGGAGACTCTGCTACAGCTGATTTTGAGGAGATATTCGAAATAGTAAACGCTGAAAAAAGTAACAACCTCTCCAAGAGTTGGATCTATAAATGCCTCGGGGAACTAGAACAAGAGGGGTTCGTAGTAGTTGATCGAATAAGTACGCCGAACAAATACATGGCTACAAAAGAGACCATAGCAAAGGCATTAGAAAGCGCCAAAAAGGAACAAATGGTCAAGCTCCACGAGAAGATAAACCAAAACAGGAAAAATGAACAAGTTATTCAGAATACAAGCATACACAAACTTGCAAGAGAACTTGCAGGAAAATCCGACAAAGAATCAAGGGATTACTCACACCTAATCGAGGGTAGTGAAAACGTCAGAGGTTCATTGATTTCTGAGATACTGAATGCCGCAAATCAAGGTAGTGTTATTAGAATAGCTAACTCTTCGGTTTCTTTAACGAGCAATCTCGGTGAACGGGGGCCAGTAGAAGTACGAATGCTTGAACAAGCACTAAATGGAGTTGAAATGAGAGTTCTTTTTTCTAGAGAGAACACAAGAGCAAATGAACCAAAATCGATTTCCTCGTTCATGAATGATGCACTCCCGCTATTGGGAAAAGCGGTATCCTCAGGTCATTTGAAATTGAGAGCTATTGAGGAAGAGAGAGGCACATATCGCAGCGTAATCAAAGATGAGGAAAAAATGATTCTGTACTTATCTGATACATACAAAGCAGATGCAGCCTTTTTCATATCAGATGAAGATAATGAAACACTGATTCAGCATGCCATCAAGATATTCGATGAACGCTGGGGAAACGCCGTGGATATGACAGATATGTTGAGAACAACTCTTTCAAATATCAATTATGAACCTGCAGGCTAGACTACCCATTCAGGATTGTTTTCCAGCTTGGTCATTATATCAACACAGACGCTGTCAAAATCATCATACATCCCATATTCACCGCCGGCGGCGAAGGGATGACCGCCACCGTCAAAGAGACTAGCAGCTACATCACATAGCACTTTCTCACTTCCTCTTCTGAATCCGAGCATGCCACCTTTACTCACAGTAATCAAGAGATCCGCGACGTTCAATTTTTGGCCTCCGATGTCCAGATTCTCTTCATCTGCAGCGAAGGTACCCATATCAGTGGTCGTTACCCCATTCGGAATCCTTAGAATGCGCACCAGGCGATCATGGACAACATCATCGCATTGGTGAGCTAGTGCCTTCTTCATCTTCTTTAGCTTCTCTTTTCGATAATGCTTCACTTTTCTGTTGAGAAGACGTTTTTTGAAACGTTTCTTTTTCTCATTCCATAAGGCAGATATCCCTCCATCAGCCAACTCAGAAAGCAAAGGCATCAGAGCCTTGGTGATATCCTCCTTTCGAGAGAGAGCTTCAAACCTAAGCACAGAGAGGGCATCAGTCAAAGCATTTGCTGCATCAATCTCTCTCAGATTGAAATCCGTATCATGTGCGATCTGCGCAAGCTCGGCTGATACCTCGTCTTTGGGCATAAGAACTCTATAGGTTATCTCTGCAGCACAATAATCTGAATTCACCTTTAAGACCGGCGAGTTGTCTAGGGACAAGACCGCTGCCGCCGACTTCTTTGTCCATTGATGATGATCGAGCCATACAACTCTGCACCCCTGAGATACAGCTCGTTTGAGCGCAGACATGATTGAATCGAGTTGATTTTCGTCCATAGCTAAATCTGTAATGACTATTAGTGTGTTCCGACGTACAGCAACTGCTGAGAAAGTGTCAGAAAAACCGCCATAATCAGTGAGAATAACATCAAAATCCAGATTTCTTGACTTTGCATAGCGCCACACTATAGCTGCTGAATTCAATCCATCAACATCTTTATCGTGGCTTATACTGAGCAAAGAGTCCAGCCTGCGTTTCTTCCGAGTTTCTTCCGAATCTTCTGGCATAAACAAAATCACCATAAAAGGGACTTCGGTTTTTGACTCGATGATTTCAGTGTATCATCCTGATATTATTTGTGCTTTTCACTCATTTCGAAATGGTTTTCTGGTCAGTCAATGCATAATAAGATTGGATGACCACCAATGGTAGACGGCGACCAAGTTTTGATGAGCGGAAATGAAGCAATCGCCAGGGGAGCAATTGAAGCGGGTATTAGATTCTGTGCATCATATCCAGGAACACCATCAACTGAAATCACCGAGTATGTTATGAACGAAAGCGATAGAAGAGGTATTCATGCAGAATGGTCCACAAATGAAAAGGTGGCTCTTGAAGCCAGTACTGCAGCAAGCTGGGCAGGACTACCAGCTCTTTGTCCGATGAAGTCATTGGGATTGAATGTCGCTGCTGATTTTCTGCTGAATGTCAACTTATCAGGAACAGGAGATGGCGGGTTAGTAATCGTGGTCTGTGATGATCCTAGAGGGCACAGTTCGAGCAATGAACAGGATTCGCGATTCTATGCAAAAGCAGCAAGCCTTCCGCTACTTGAGCCAGAATCATGTCAACAGGCAAAGGATATGATGCCCTATGCATTTGAGATTTCCAAGAAGCATGAAATCCCTGTGATACTCAGAAGCACAACCAGATTGAGCCACACTAGGGCAGTAGTGAATCTGGGAGAAATCCCGGACATCGAGGGTGCATCAGCTCATACTGTCTCTTCAAACCTCTATAATGTACCGAGACCAGACCTAAAACACAAGCAGTTGCTCGAAAAGCTTGCTGACATAAGAGAAGAGTTCGAAAAGTCGCAGTTCAATGATTTGGATAGCTCTGAAAAGAGTCTGAGGGTCCTCACATCTGGAGTAACCAACGCTTATTCAGATGAAGCGATGAGGAAATTGAATCTGGAAGATGCCGAGATACTGTCTCTAGCAACAACATTCCCACTTCCAGAGAAGTCAGTGATGAAGGCCATAGATTCTGCCCAGGATGTACTCTTTACTGAAGAGGGCCAACCATTTATTGAAGAGAATGTTGCGATTCTATTTGCTAGGAGAAGGAACCAGAGCCCACCCACGCTTTACGGAAAGAGTAACGGGCTGATTGAACGCTATGGTGAGTTGAATGTAGACAAAGTGGCTCGCGCACTATCCAGAATTACTGGTCGCGAATATCAACCTGTTGCCCGTAGTTTTGATGAAGACGCTCAACAGTCTCGAGAGCTACTGCTGGACAGACCACCAACGTTTTGCCCGGGATGCGGTCATCGGATTGTGTATTGGGCAATTAGAAAAGCAAAACAAAGATTCGGTAAGCCAGTTGTGGTTACCGGCGACATAGGCTGCTATTCAATGGGAGTTTTCTATGATTCCTCACTAGATACAATGCAATCTATGGGGTCAGGCATTGGTACCGCATCTGGATTGGGGCAGCTTGAGAGATTCGGATTTGAACAAAAAGTAATTGCGGTAGCGGGAGATTCCACATTCTTCCATGCATGCTTACCGGGCCTTGTCAATGCTAGAAACAAAAATGCAGACTTGACATTCATTATTATCGACAATAATACGACAGCCATGACTGGATTTCAACCAAGCCCCAGCTCACATACTAAGAGAGGCGAAACATTCCCCGTGGACATAGAAAGCATGGCGAGGGCTACTCTTCCGGATTACATCGATATTGGTATTGCTTCAGACATGCAAGATACAACCAATCTTATTCATGAAAGCTTGACCAGAGATGGGCTCAAAATCATAATTCTGAAGGGAGTTTGTAGACTCGCTGAAAGAGAAGAGAGCGAAACGGAAAGGCCGCAAATCTACGTTGATGCAGATAGTTGTATTGGAGAGAACTGCAGGCTTTGTATGACTCAATTCGGTTGCTTGGCTATTGGATGGAATGAAGAGGAGAATCATGCAGAAATCCAGAACCATCTATGCGTTCGATGCGGTGACTGTATTGACGTTTGTCCTCATGATGCAATACGGAGGAAATGATCCAAGTTGAAATATCATCAAAACATTCTGATAGCGGGTGTAGGCGGACAAGGCAACCTTGTTTGTGGCAAAGCGCTTGCTGAAGCATCAATAAAGGATGGTTACAGACCTGTTGTAGGTCAGATATTCGGAGCTTCAAGAAGAGGAGGGACTGTTCAGACCCATGTAAGAATAGGCAATAGCAATTTGGGTCCACTCATACCTCGTGGTGATGTAGATGTTATTCTTGGTCTTGAACCTATGGAATCCCTAAGAGCGGCAATAGAGTACGCTGGCCCCGAAACTATTGCACTTGTAAGTGAAACTCCTGTGCAAACAGTAGATTCATTGGCAGGAAGAAAATCATACCCCGAGATTGACGAGTTGCGGGCGTCACTATCAGCACTTGCAAGAAAAGTCTATTCGGTAAATCCCAAAGAGACACTCGAGAGTCTTGGAACGTACCGTGTCCAGAATTCGTATATGTTGGGAGCGCTATGCGGTATTCAAGCTGCTATCCTCAGCGAAGAATCTATCAAGAATGGACTCCTTGCGATAGTAGGCAGAAGCCAAACCAATACAAAGGCATTCGAAGAGGGGTTGAAAGCTGGAAAACGTGCATCTGGCAAATAAACGGCGAGATTGTCTGAAATCTCCAAAAATTGAATTTCAAAAAAAAATAGAATAAACTGTATTTTACTAATAGCCCTTAAAGCAGGATTGTGGGTGAAGCCTAACTTAGTATTTCTCAATCATGGGCTTGCGTTTTTCAATCTCTTCTTGCGGCATAGGATCAAGACCATGTGCATCAGCACCATGCTTCTTGATTTTCTCCACTACCGCATCTTTTGTTTCGCCGGTAACAGATGCATCACACATCCTGCAATCAAATCTATATGGCATTTTATTCACTATAGTTAATTTTGTAAAATGTCCTTAAGTAATATGGGATACCTCATCGCACTAAAGTTCGGGATAACTGGCAGCTAGAATTGATTGTCTTCTTTCTTCTGTTTAGCCATTTCTTGTGCATCCTCGTACATGAGATTCGCCAGAATGGTAAACATATCTGCGACTCCTTCTCCAGTCTTAGCACTGGTTTCCATGTAGAGGAATCCTTGGTCTTCAGCCCATTTCTTCGCTTCGTATGGATCGACCGCTCGATCAGGAAGATCTATCTTGTTTCCCACAACAAGAGCTGGGACTTTCCTTCCGATAGACTCGTATGCCTCCTCCACCCAGTTTGGAAGCTCTGCGAAGGACCTTCGTCGAGTCACGTCATAAACCAGAATGACACCAGCCGCTCCACTATAGTACATCTTTCGTACTGCTTGGAACCGGGCCTGTCCTGCTACATCCCACACTTGTAGTTTGAGACCAACTGCATGATCTTTCTCTTCGGGGTAGATATGGGTGAGTTTGACAGCGAATTGGCTACCAATCGTGGTCTTGTAATCTTTCTCGAAGCTTCCCGTTGTATACCGATTAACAAGTGCGGTCTTACCAACAGCACCGGGTCCCACAATCATGCTCTTCATCAGATACTCATAAGCATCTTCGGATTTGCCAGGTGGAAGAGGTTTGGGTTCCCTATTTCGTATATCTGTTACTAATTCGCTCTCTACTTGCTCAGGTTCCTCAGGAGCTGGCGGTTCTTCTGGCTCAGTTACTGTCTCCGTCATTGCCTTCAAATCGTCGCCACTGGGTCCTACAGGCTCAGTCTCCCCGAAAATATCATCCAACATTTTGGAAGCTGCTTCAAGTTGCTGTTTCTCACTTTCAGTATACGCCGATTCTGTTTCAGCTTCAGGCTCCGTTGTCACACTACCAAAACCTGTACCCTCCGACCTCACAGAAGAAGACGATTCAACAGGTGCTTCTTGAGGTTGAGAGGGGGTATCAAGGGTCACTTCAGGAGCAGATGCTGGAGAAGCCTTTGCTTCGCCTTCTTTTACTGAAATAGCTGTCTCAGGGGTCGTGACCTGTTTGACGTTTCCGGATTGATCAGTCCACATCAACACAATTGGGCGAATAACAACCGTTCCCTCTTCAAGTGGTCTTAAATGAACTTGAATGGATTTACATTCTTGGGAACCAAGATCGAAAGCCAACTCTTTGGGTTCTACTTCCATGTTGTCTTTGGGAAACCAATAGATTTTGCCTTTGATTCCCGAGATTGATTTTTCGGTAGCATTGGTGACTGTTACTTCTCCTTTCAGCTCTTCACCAGCAGCAGCTTCACGACTAACCTCAAAACGTGGAATTATCTCATAGAGACCTTCGAGGACCTTGAGAGGGCCGTTTGAAACTCCAACTAGGACCTCTTTGCGTTCATCTCCACCTGCGTCTCCTACACTTATGGAAAGAATCTTTCTTCCAATATCAGTCACAGCTAGCTGCTTCAATTCAGCCATGTACAGGCTATAGAAAACAATCTCTTGTGTGGCGTTGGCTACAATTATCTCGTCCATATGATCAGCATTTATCTCAGCCATCCGAATCGACAATGCGTCGACATGCTCGAGTTTGGAGAACATATCAAGCTGACTTTCTTCATTGCGATATATCCTGATAGAGCCATCATGAGTCACAACTCCGAGCTCCATCTTTCGGTCTCCAAGAATATCACCTGCTGCTAATGAGATAACAGGGCTTGGGAGATCAAGCACCGCAATTTCATCGGCTGAATTTCCTCTAATCTTGAAAACACGCAATGTTTTGTCACGATTACCAATGACTATCTCATCTATCTCATCGCCAATTACATCGCAGGTACCAATACAGAGAGGCATATCTTCGAGGGTGTAGCAAACGAGTTCTTCCAGGTGATTATCAGCACCCATCTTGAAAACTCTAAGAGTGGAATCACTTCCACCTGCTATGATTTCGTTCTTATCATCACCAGTAACATCAGTGACTTCCACAGTAGTTACGAAACGGCCAATAGGCTGTTCCGCGATAAGCTCAATTTGACCACTAGGAGCGTATCGATAAACTTGGAGTGTACCCGTTTCTCCGCCTGCACCACTTACACTTCGACCAACAACGATTTCCATTTGTCCGTCATTGTTCGCATCTTCAACGCTTATTGAGAGGATGCTCCCTTGAACAGATACCTGAGCAAGGAAGTCTAGGTGATCTGTATCGGCTTTGTATAACCGGAGAATCCCGTCTCGTCCACCAGTGCAAATCTCCGGCCTCGTTGAGCCTGTCAGATCACCTGTAGCCGAGGCACTAGTGCTAGTATCGTCTTCCACTTCAAAGAGTATCTTAGGCGAATCCAAGCTGTGTCATCCTCGTGTATTGTAAATATGCAAATGCCCGTAGTAATTCCAATGTTCGGTGCAGGGTGATATTAACAGTGCTATTCAGGTTTTTGAAGGTGAAGATACCTTTTAGACCTTTTGCGGTAATACTGTTTGAATAGAGCTGAGAAGGTATATTATTTAAACAGCTTCGAAGGGGAGAATAGTGCAGGTGGCACCGGTGTCGAAACTTGCCGTTCAGAATATCAAGAAATCATATTCGAATGACGGCTTAGAAAAAACGAAGGTCCTGGATGGCATCAGCTTTGCCATGGAGGAAGGCGAGTTTACCGCCATAGTTGGTCCATCTGGTTGTGGCAAAACGACACTCCTCAAAATCATCGCTGGTTTGCTAGAATCGGACGAGGGGCAAGTCAGAATCGATGACCATTCAGTAGGTCTCGGACATAGCAGAGTAGGTTACATTTTCCAACAAGAATCTTTGTTTCCGTGGCTGAATGTGGAACAGAATATCAGATTCGGACTAGATATTATGGGGTATTCCTCTCAAGAGATTGCTACGAGAACCGACGAAATGTTGGATCTTGTTGGGCTGGAAGGTTTAGAAAAAAACTACCCACATGAAATCTCAGGAGGTCAAGCTAGACGGGTAGAGATGGCCCGAAGCCTCATCACCAGACCAGACATTCTCGTTTCTGACGAGGCTTTTTCCAATCTGGACGCTCAAACACGTAACTATCTACAGGATGAATTCCTACGAATCTGGGAAAACACGGGTTCAAGCATACTTTTCGTTACCCACAATGTTGATGAAGCAGTCTACACCTCTGATCGTATACTCGTGCTTAGCAATATTCCATCCAAAATAATCGCTGAATTCGAGATAGATATTCCCAGACCGCGGGATAGAACCTCAAAGGAATGTATCGAATACCGTGCGGAGGTTCTTGAGATTCTAAAGGTAGAGCAACAGAAAGCCATGGCACGCCTTGAAAGATAAATTCACTCCAAGATTTTTTGTTCTATGGACTCTTCATTTGCTTCTCTGATGCGTTTTCCCTGTTTTGCTTTCCAAAGGAGGAATGGTCCAAGACAGTAAGCTCCGACAACAAGCAGAGAAAAACCGGGTATGAGGGCTACGCCTAATAGCGGAAAAAGTGTGAATAAGACAGCGAAAATCAACAAACTAACTCCAAAGAAAACAAAGATTTCATAGCGGTCTGCTGCTCTACACTCGGAAGAGCAATAGCTCTTTCTTCCAAATATAGAGTCGATTGGTTTTCCACACCACTGACATCTTCGAGTTGGGTCCCCGTATTCTCCTCTCCGGGGATACTCGCTATCGTGTGCTTCCCTCACAATTTGTTACCTTATGATGGATTTCGAATCTGTCCTATTAGATGTTTGCTACTGCCTCCATGTCTAGACAGACACATCTTGCCGCCATGCAAGCATCTTCCGTTCAGCATAGAGAAAGAGATAGCTCAAAAGGAAACCAATGAACCCAATAACAAGCATTGCCGATATGGTCTCACCAGTGCGACCTAGCTGTTGGGTAATGCTCACGAGGTACCCGAGTCCTAGCCCTCCACCTATGATTTCTGCAGCCACCAAACACATCCATCCAATCCCAAACCCAACCCGCAGGCCTGCAAGCACCTCGGGAAGGGCAGAAGGAATGATTACTCTTCTAAGGACCTGTCTCTCGGTGGCACCGAAAGTTCGGCATACGTCAAGATGAACAGAATTTGTTCGCTTTACACCCGCAGTTGTATTCAGCAAAATGGGGAAAAAAGAACCTATCCAGATTATGAAAACTTGCGCAACAAGTAAAGAAAAGGGATACTGCAGACCTTTGAACATCAAAATGGAAATCGGAATCCAAGCAATGGGAGGGATAGGACGCATAGCATCAACCACTGGTCCGAGAATAGCATCAACAGTCTTGTACCGACCGATAGCAATGCCAAGAGGTACTGCAGTACCGATTGCTAGAACGAAACCAAGTATTACTCGGAATAAGCTCCATCCTGTGTGGAGAAGAAGCGTATTTCCCTCTGTATCCCCTTCAACAATGAGTTTAATGAAAGAAGTCCCGATATCGATGAGTGTTATTTCATCAGCGATATGGCCGATAATCTGCCAAAGAACAAGAAGAATCACAGCTGGCAGTAATACCTTCAAAATGAGATCTCGGAATGAGAAGCCTCTCCATTCAAATGAGAAAGTATCAACTTCTTTATTGCCCGATGTGCTAGTCGCTACCGTTTCGCTTTCAGGCACACTCATCGCCGATTGAACCACTCGTGCATCTCTTTTTTGTCTGTCGCTTCAGATTCCAGGATCTATTCAGGATTAAGCATTCTCAATGAAGGTCATGTTGATGAAACCATCAAGAAACTGCTCGGGAGTGTCAATGTCAACAAGCTCCTGGTGAATCAGGAAATCAAGATACATACGTAGACCCGTACGATTCAGATTGTAGTCGTAGATGATACGACTAAAAGCAAGTTCCACAGCGCCTTCATCGATTCCCAACCAGTCAATTGCAATCTGTAATGCTTCAGTAGGATGCTGCACAATCCACTCCTCAGCCCTTTTATGAACTGAGATGACCTTCTGTACGATGTCAGGATTGTTCTCTAGGTAATCATTTGCTGCTGCTACTACGCAACATGGGTGATTGGGCCAGATCTCCCCTGAAAGCATCAACGGTGTGGTAGTATTCTCGTAATCAGATTGAGCTGGGAAGGGTTCCCATGCAATAAAAGCGGGGGCATCTTCGGAGAGTGATATGGCCATATCCTGAACTCGCTTTACTTGGGGGTCTATGTCGTTTATAGTCAGGTCTGAGCTATTGAGCGCTAATCGTAGAAGGAAATTCTGTACTGTTGATGGGCCAGGATGATACACGGTTTTGCCTGCCAGGTCACCAATTTCGGTTACATCTCCATTTTCATACGCAGACTTCTTCACAGTGATTGCTGATCCTTCAAGGTTCACTGCAGCTAGAATCGTGATGGCGATTTCCTGATTGATACCTACAACCATAGCGGGAGCTGCTCCAAGATAACCCATTTGGATTTGCCCACCGCCAAAACCATTCATCTCGTATGCTCCGTTCTGGTATTGTAATAGTTCTACATTGATTCCCTCTTCTGTAAACCATCCCTTTGATTGAGCAACTTTCAAAGCGAGCTGATGGAGATCCTGAGAAAGATACCCAATGCGTACCGTGTTAGGATTGGGAGTAAGTACAACGAAAATCGCAACAGATGAAACTATCAAGACTGCTACTGCTACTCCAATCGCTTTGTTTTTCTCCACTTTCTTGTTCTCCGCCTTCTTTATAGCCGAATCTGACATATGAGTATTGAGATAGGAACGCTTCAGGCGCCAGATTGATTAGTCAAGACCAGCACTACGAGTAATATGACCCTTCGGGATCGAATTCCTAGCAAGCTACGACTCAGTGATGCGCTAGTCTCAGTCGATATGGACAGTGAAGTATCAGTACACCCTACAAGCGACTATGTACTTCTAGAGATTCCCCATGACGTAGGACGAATCAGCATCTATCGAATAGCCAAAACTGCTTATAACCTCGTGAAAAACGATAATCGTATGGTAGCAATTAGGGGTTACGGATTCAAAGGAATCGGTCTCTCCGTGCGTATTGCACACAAACTCAAACAAATGGAGGAGCGCTTCTTATATCAAATGACGTTCGATACGTTTGACGCTATAGATCCCGACGAACCTGATCGACACCTTACGTCTGTCCAAATCATTGTAATGCCGCCGGAAAAACGGGAAGACTAGTTGAAGATACATGAATATGGAAAGAAACACAAGGAGATTAGGCAACGCAGGTGGATTCGTAAAGACTAAGCTATCCAAGTTAGAGCTACCTGAAGTTTGTCCCGTATGTATGGAGCAGGCAGAAGACCTGGTCCCTATAACGGCTTATGAGAGAAAAGACAGTGGCCAGTTAGCTGAACCGCCCCGTAGTGCATGGAGAACTACCAGAAAAGACATTGGTCCCTCCTTACGTTCAATGCGTGGAGCCCTGATCTTGTGGGTTCCATGCTGTGCGGCACACTGCAATGTTCGAAGCGATCGTGAGAAATATGTTGGTCTATGTGGTTTTCTTCTATTGTTGTATCCGCTCATCTACATGTGGCTAGGAATAATATATGCAATAGGAAACGAAGAATCCATTTTTCCACCCATTACAGGGTTACTCATAGTAATCGTAATTCTGATCTTCTTGGGGGTTTACAGCTTTTTTCCACGAGCACTAGAACGCTCGTTTCGAATACAGAGCATCAATAGAACTAGTGATTACGTCATACTAGGTCTTTCCAATAAAGAATACTTGGCAGCAGTAATGGAGAAGAATCAAATGTATGCAGAAAGGCTAGGCAAGAATATGAACTCAAAAGCCACATGAAGGCAAGGGCAGTGCTGTCCTTTTGTTTCATATTATTTCTTTCAATCAAACGGATAGAAAAGGCTCAAAACCTATAAATCAACCTCTGATTCATGAATGTACAAATGAGAGGGGTCGTGCATGATTGAACCCAATGTTAGAAGAATGGTATGTCTATTGCTCTTATGGCTATTTATCGTTACACCGCTATCATTGGGTGTCAAGAATAGAGCAGAAGTACAGGGAAGTAGATTGCTAGTTCCCAAACAAGAAATCGTCGTAAGCAGCCCCGTTACCATCTCAGGTAATGACGATTTTGAGATTCAAGGCTGGGCTGGAAGTGGTACTGAAGAGGACCCCTATGTTATTGCAGATTTGAACATCAGAGGTGCAGCAGAATGTATAATCGTTGAAAATACAGACGTGTATTTTGTCATCCGCAATTGTTCTGTAGAAGCAAATAACATTGATGATGCAGTTGGGATTCTTCTGACAGGGGTAAAGAACGCCATAGTGGATGGCTGCTCTGCAAGTGATGCAGAATGGGGAATCCGCCTTGAAAATTGCTCAAATTGCGAAGTTGTCAACTGCAGGGTATACAACAACAATATAGGGGTGGTATTTCAAGGCGTGTTCAATTCCACGTTGCGTGATACTGCGACTCATGGATGTAATTTTGGGGTTGCTGCTCAAGAGACAGAAAACTGTGAGTTCCAGTCTAACCGGATATTTGGAAACAAAGTAGTTGGCATCTCATTGGGAGAATCCACTAATCGATGCATAGTTTTTGGGAACTCGATAGGATGGAATGACGCATGGTCGGTTTCGGATGACGCGCGCGACAATGGATATGAGAATCAATGGAATGAAAGCACTCAAGGAAACGAATGGCACGCCTACAACGATACAGAAACATATTCCATTGCAGGAAATGCGAGTTCAGTTGACTATTATCCAACATTGTTAGTAGATACAGACCCACCACAGGTAAATTCTCCAGACGATATTTCATTTGAGCATGGTGCAGTGGGTTTTGCAGTAAACTGGTCGTTCTCAGACGAATATCCGCGGCTGATAGAGATTATCACAGACAACGCAACGGTAAGAACTATTGATTGGCATGAGGATAGTGTTTCGTATAGTGTTAATCATCTACCTCATGGGGTCCATAACTGTACTATTAGATTGACTGACTGGGCGGGAAATCAAGTGAGTGATACTGTTCGGGTGATTGTTATGTACAGTATTTTTGGCGGCCTAGGAACACCCTATGTACTGATTTCCTCTATACTAAGCGTGCTTGCTGTTGCAGCAGTTATCGTTGTCATGATAAAGACACGAGGATAACGGATTATGTTCTCGTAACGTATTGGACAGAGCAAGTTCGCAGTCTCGACATATCTAAATACTGGCCTTACTATATCATTGAGCCATGTCACGCGTGGTGGTCCTCGGCGGATGTGGTACTGTAGGTAGTATTGCTGTTGAAACACTTGCTTCCTACGAAGACATTTCGAGTATTGTTATAGCAGACATACGAGAAGATGCCGCAAAGAAACGGGCTGAGTCTGTAGATGCGGAACTTTGCTTGCCTCGAAGAGTGGATGTCACAGTAAGAGAGAGTTTAGACGAAGCAATTCAAGATGCTGATGTGGTCCTTAATACATGTGGGCCATTCTATCGATTCGGTCCCACTATTCTTAGCAGAGTAATTGATGCAGGAATCGACTACGTTGATGTATGTGATGATTTTGACGCGACAAGGAAACTCTTGGATATGGATGATGACGCGAAAAAGGTAGGCATATCAGCACTTACAGGCATGGGGAGTTCACCAGGCATAGCTAACCTGCTGGCAAAATTCTGCGCGGATCATATGCTTGACTCCGTAGACTCAATCGATATTTATCATGCGCATGGTGGTGAACCCAACGAAGGAAGGGCTGTTGTGGCTCACCGAATTCACAGTATGCAGGCAGACATTCCAATGTATCTGAATGGCAAATTCACCACTGTGAGATATTTTGGCGAGGATGGCAAAGCGCTAGAAGAGGACGTAGATTACAAACTGGTCGGTACTCACAGATCTTATCCGTATCCGCATCCCGAAACCATAACTTTGCCTCAATGGATCGAATGCAATCGAGTAACGAATCTTGGCTGTGTTTTACCAGACGAGTACTATGATTTGATTCGAGGTGTTGTCCGCTTAGGCATAACTGAGGAAACACCAATCGAGGTATCAGGTGTTGAAGTAGAACCGTTTGAGTTTGCTATGTCATATATTCTAGATCAGAGAGAGAAAATCCTCCAGAAGACGAACTTTGGCGAGCAGAGGGGTTGTCTGAAAATCACAATGAAAGGAACTATGGAAGGTAAGACGCATCGTTTTGATTTTTCGTTGGCCTCCAAAGGTCAATCTATGGGAGAAGGAACAGGAATTCCGGCTGCACTTGGTGTCATACTCATGTTGCGCGGTAAAATCCAGAAGAAAGGCGTCCTTCCGCCAGAAGGCTGTGTTAATCCACTTGATTTCCTTGGTTTGATGCAAGAACAACTCAAGATGGAGAAAGTGGGGGGTGAGGGTTCACCTCTCATTATTGAATCAACCGATCATGAGGGCAACACCGAAGAAATTTCATTGTAGTACTCAGTTTGCCATTTTTCAGGTAAACGATTCATCCCGAAAGCTATTTGTCCTGCCGCGAAGAGTGTTATCAGTCTGTTATTGGGGTGCTTACGCTGAGTAGCTACGTACTTGCACATGATCTGGGGACAGGCGGTAACAAGGCTTCCCTCGTTGATGTAAACGGAAACATACTAGCTTCTGCTGTCCGAGACTATCCTGTGCTCTATCCATCTGAGGGTTTTGCTGAACAGGATCCCAATGCTCATTGGTGGAAAGCGATATGTGAGACCTCCCGAGAAGCGGTTAAGAAATCTAATATCGAGGCTACCGAGGTTTCTGCAGTCACCTTTTCAACACAAATGATGGGTACTATCCCCGTAGATAGAAACGGCAAGCCACTGATGAACTGCATGACTTGGATGGACAGCCGTGCAGCAAAGCAGAACAAAAGAATCGCCTCTAATCCGATAAGAATGATGCGTATGCTCTGGCAAACGGGAGGGTTACCTTCAGGCAAAGACATTATCGGGAAGATTCTTTGGATAAAGGAAGAGCGTCCCCAAATCTATGAAAAGACGTACAAATTCCTAGATTGCAAGGACTATTTGGTATATCGGAGCACAGGAGAATTTGTTACTTCATGGGATTGCGCTAATCTGACTTGGTTCATGAACTCACGAGGTGGAAATAACGAATGGTCGGACACCATTCTGGGTTGGATGGGTGTCGATAAGGACATGCTACCCGAATTGGCCCCGTCAACTGCTGTAGTAGGCGCGCTCACAGATGAAGCTGCGTCGGATTTGGGGTTGAAAATATCAACATTGGTTGTCAATGGATGCGGCGATATGACTGCTGCTGCAGTGGGATCAGGAGCAACAAGAGAAAAGGAAGTTCATCTCTATGCGGGTTCTAGTGCTTGGCTTGGAGCGCACGTGAAGAAACGAAAACTCGATATCTTCACGTATACGGGATCGATAAGAAGTGCTATTCCTGACAAATATTTGATGATAGCAGAACAAGAATCAGCAGGGGCGTGTCTCAAACATGTACGGGAACACTGGCAATGTGATCTTTGTGAACGGGTGAAGGGTGCTGCAAAAGAGGAGTGTGCTAAATGCCGCAGTGGAGAAAGAAATCCCTTCAAGACACTGGATGAAATTGCTAAGCATTCGCCACCGGGGTCTAACAAGTTGCTCTTTGCACCCTGGATGTTTGGAGAAAGAACCCCGCTTGACGATCATAACGTCCGTGGTGGATACTTCAATCTCGCTTTGTCACATGATAAGGCCGATATGGTCCGAGCTGTCATGGAAGGAGCGGCATATCACACCCGCTGGATGATGGAGGGGGTAGAGAAACATCGGATGCTGGGGAAAGTCGATAAAGTAAACATGGTCGGTGGTTGTGCAAATTCCGATATTTGGTGTCAAATTTACGCTGATATTTTGGATAAGCCTGTGCATCGGATGGAGAACTATTTTGAAGCAGGGAGTGTTGGAGCCGCCATGGTGGCATGGGTCGGGTTAGGTGAAATCCCAGATTTTGTCAACGCTGCAAAACGAGTCAATATTGATCGTGAATTTAGACCAGATGGGGACAATACGGAAATGTACCATAAGCTCTATGAGATTCTGAAGAAATACTACAAGAAGAACAAGGGTCTGTGGAAAGCCCTTAATGAGTAATGAATTGGTCAGTTTCTACAACACAGATAGTTAGCAGGCCGAACCAGGGTGTTTTTGCAATTGTAGCACAAAAGTAGTACCCTGTGTGTAGTCGCCGTTCACGCGGCTTCTCACGCTGATATGGCCATCGAATGAATCAATGATTGTCTTAACCAAGTAGAGACCCAGACCCGTGCCTTTCGCGCTTTCCATGAATCTAGTGAATAGCTTCTCTCTTTTCCCCTTTGGTATTCCCGTTCCATAATCACTTATTGAAATCTTCAGATAGCAATCTGTTCCAATCTTCATCGGAGCTACCGATACTTCTATTCTTTTTTCTTCAGGGGAGTTTTCGATGGCATTTTTGAACAGGTTAATGAACACATCAAGTAGCAAATCGTTAGCTAAGACGTAATACGTTTCTTCTGGACAAATGAAATCAACTTCATCATAGTCCACATCAAGAGAAGCTATCGCCAAGTCGAAGGACCGTTTCATGATATTTGTTAGATTGATGGGCATCATTTCCTCCGGACTACTTTCTGTTAACGATACCACTTTCTTCATCTTCTCAATTCTCTCTATGGCGTCTCTCAAAGCACTTTTTGCATTCTCCAAGAAATCACGACGCAATTTCTCCGGTTCTCTTGGAGAAGTTGCCAGCTCCAAGCTACCCAGCAGGATGTGGTGGTAGTTGTTGATATCATGGAGCAGAATGTCGGAAAGCAGCGTTGCTTTCTGCTCTGAACGCTTTGCTTCCTTTACGGTATTCAGATACTGAAATCCTATAACAGCAGGTCCTACTGTAAGGCCAGTAGACATGAATGCCTCACCAATCCACCATCCAAATGTCCAAGCCGGAAATATAGACTTGAGGAAATGCGGAACTGTCATCAGCAACATGAATCCAACTGCAATAAGCTCCAAGCTTAGTTCAGCCTTGCTTTTTTCGGTCAGAACCGCAATGGCGTAGATGAATATACCAAAATCTGTAAGAGTCACTATAAGAAGAAAAACACGTCCCAGGACGCTATTGCGAAGAGCTGCTGAAGAGAAAGCTACGTAATTCACTGCCAAATGGGCAACAAGAAATAGTAGAATAGTAATCAATACGCAGACTATTAGCCAAGTATTTGCATCACGAGACTGTGACGAATCTGAGTTCCGCTGATTATACTCCGTGGAAATCATTAGAAGAATCCCAGCCAGCAACCCACCGATGATATGAGGATACACCGTTAAATCACTGGGATCTTCGCGGACTGCAATTGTGATAACCTGAAGAATGTTGATGGTGCTCCAGCTGCCAAAGAATGCAATCAACGGGTTGTAGGAATCGGATGGCCTATAACCTGAGTACCCACGAATAAGGAAGGCCATTATCGCTGAAACGCTTGCTGTAGCTATATGCGTAATTAGGAAAGCCGTTTTATCAATCACAAGAACTGTTCC
Organism: Candidatus Lokiarchaeota archaeon; assembly: GCA_014730275.1. Classification (NCBI taxonomy): domain Archaea; kingdom Promethearchaeati; phylum Promethearchaeota; species Promethearchaeota archaeon. Next base: position 109,411 of record WJIL01000006.1, read on the forward strand.
GATATGGGTCTCGATCCAAACAACAAGCACAAAGGGAATAAAAATCAGTAACGAAAGCGATGGGGCTATTGCTAGAGCTTTTCGAAAAGGAAAGCCAATTCTTTCGAAATATGGCGTTGAAATAGATAAATAGAGTAGAGAAAAGCCTACTGCCACAAATGCAAGTGACAACGTCCGTGAGAGATACAAAGAATTAGGAAAAACCAGAGCAGCTATTGCTGAGAATGCCATGAGGACATTGCTCATCATCAGATGGAAAGCGTTGAGTTCCTGAAAGGACTCTCTGTTCCTAGATGAAATGAAAGCGTTTAATGTGAACCCTATGATAGCTACTACCGCAAGCATATTTCCAACGGGGGATTCAAGCGGACTAGTATTATGGACAAGAAATACCCCAAATATTCGAATTAGTACAATACCAGTTGCAATTCCACCCAAGGCTTTGGAAGCGTTTTCTTCTGAATCCTGTAATCGAATTGTAGCAGAATTAAACACCAAAAGAGTCAGAGCAAGAACAAACAAATCAAGTTTTACATAAAAGATGTTAATTTCCAAAGAAAGATGAGAGTACAAGCTTTGATTAAGCAGTATCCTAGCAGCAGTGCCAACCGAACGTAATGAATAAAGAATGAAATATACAGTTAGAAACCCAAAGAAGACTGATTTTTCCTTACGAAAGCGTAGCGCAGTCATTGCTGCCCCAATAGAACAGATGAAAGCCAAAAATGACATGAGGCCTACGTAGTTAGCAGATGAAGACCAGGCAAACAAACCAAGATAGGTAATTGGTAGTGGGCTTAGGAGTATGACTACTATTCGCAATAGCTTCTTAGCGTGCTTGGGTAAGGTCACCTCCTAATAACCTCGGGCCTTGAGCATGACCTCAGCTATATGAATGATTATCCGTTGAATATTACTGTCTTGCCGTTACAGTGCAAAACCGGTCTTACCAGAGCCCCAAGATTCCAACGCAACTTTCAGTTCTTCATGTTCCTTGGCGTACTTTCCAACAGGAATATCCTCCATCTTAGCGTCGATAGCTTGCCTGAAGGCCATCGCTCCTGCTTTTGGACCATCAGGATGTGCATGGATTGCTCCACCAGAGCCAATCACAATATCTGGGCCAAGATCTTCCATTACTTCTTCAACCATTCCTTGGGAAATGCCTCCACTTGGCATGGGAGCACTCTGTTCGATGTGCTGAAGAGGCATGGTCATCTCGTGTGCCATGCCGAGAAAACGCTCCTTTAGAATTGGAGCCTTCCCGTAGGGAGCTGGAAAAACCGTGATATCCGAGCCGCATAGACGGGGTAGCTTGCCAATGACCAAGTTTGACGCAATCCCAGAAATCGGAGATTCATACAGAGCACCAGCAATATCCATGTGACCAAGAACTGGTACCTTCGTCGATTCATCCTCACATACGGCTCTGAAGGCAGAATATCCAACAGCTAGGAAATTGACCATAAGCGCGTTAGCGCCGTATTCTTGTGCTCGTTCAGCGTTTTCAAGGACCTTTGGGACGCGGTCGGTGATATTTGCGGTATAGAGAGTTTTCTCCCCCTTTTCCTCGTCAGCTCTATCTGCGGCTTCCATGAAGAGTGTGACCCGTTCTTCCAAAGTATTGAAGTGTGGATCAGCAAGCAGTTCGTCATCCTTTATGATATCTGATCCACCTACTGCAGCTTCATAGAAAAGCTCTGCACCCATTTCCGCAGAAGTGTACACACATGGCTTGATCATGTTGTTAAGAAGGGGGCGTTCTTTCACACCGAGGAGCTTTCGCAGTCCTTTCATACCAAATTTCGGGCCAGAAAACTCCTTGAGCCAGCTCTTCGGAAAACGCAAGTCCAAGCACTTGATGCGCCCACCCATGGAGATGTTCCCAATAACTGTGCTCAACAACATCGGAATCTGAGGGCCAAAATTCTCGTGGGGAAATGCTACTTGAATGATGTACTCTCGGCGTTTCAAGTCGCTGGGTTTGCTGTATTCATAGTACGGTACTTCGTATATGCCAATCACCTTTGCCACGTGCCGTTTCCTCACTTCAACCGTTTCACCAGGTACCATTGTCCAAGTGCCAGTCGATTGCTCAATGGCGGCTGCATGAGCCACATCTCGTGCATCCATGAAGGGAGGTAGGCCTACATAGTATGTTCCTATAACATATTTCTCAAAATCCAGTGCATCCGGCATTGCATCGGGCATTGCCTCAAGCGGGATCCTATCCATAGCAATCAATCCTACAACTCAATATACATGGTGTCTTATGTCCTTTTGGAGCAAACGTCGAAGTGTATTGAAATTTGTAGAAGATATCATTCAGCTGGCTTTATTTGTCAGATTGACATAGACACACGTAGTATTTCGCTTGGTGTTCTCGTTATTTGGGAGAGCCAAGTCAACTTGGAGGCTTACAGCATGATTCACATATCAGAAGTAGCGGAGAAAGCCAGGATTAATGAAAAGTATCTTGAGCCCTACGGAAGGCACATGGCCAAAATAGACTTGAGCATACGAGAAGAACTTGGTGAACGGAAGGGCAAGCTAATCCTTGTTACAGCAACGAATCCTACAAGCGCCGGAGAGGGAAAAACGACCAATTCCATCGGATTATCGATGGCTCTCAATGCATTGGGCCACAATGCGGTTGTGACGCTTAGAGAGCCTTCTCTGGGACCTGTATTTGGCATCAAGGGTGGTGCCACAGGTGGCGGGCAATCGAAGGTTCTTCCATCAGACAAAATCAACCTATCATTTACAGCTGATTTTCCAGCAATAACCTCAGCGCACAATCTGCTTTCTGCTTTGATTGACAATCATATACATCGAACCACGGATGTAGGCATCGACGGTAGACGAGTTTATTGGCCGCGGGCACTTGATATGAATGATCGTGCTCTTAGAAAGGTCGTTGTTGGGCTTGGCGGAAAGTCAGGAGGGTATCCACGAGAGGACACATTCGTCATTACAGCAGCATCAGAAATCATGGCAATTCTTGCTCTTTCAAAAGACTATGACGACTTGAAGAAACGGCTCGGAAACATACTGGTTTCAAGAGATTTGGATTTGAATGAGGTCTACGCAAGGGATTTGAACGCTGAAGGAGCCATGGCAGTTCTGTTGAGTGATGCACTCAAACCTAACCTAGTTCAGACCTCCGAAGGAACTCCAGCCATTATTCACACTGGACCGTTTGCCAATATTGCTCATGGCACGAATTCTATCGTGGCTATCGACCTTGCGCTTCGCCTTTTTGATTACGTCGTAGTGGAGGCAGGATTTGGTGCGGATCTAGGAGCCGAGAAATTCTTCAATATTGTGACGCGCGCAGGGGAATTTGGGGTCGATGCTACTGTGCTGCTAACGTCAATTAGAGCCCTCAAGAAACATGGTGACGGTGAGCTCAAGAAGGGCTTTTCGAACCTAGAGGCTCACGCAGAAAATCTTGATGAGTTTGGGGTGCCATTCGTTGTTACGTTGAATCGCTTTCCAGATGACACCGACGAAGACATTGCTGAACTGAGAAAGTTCTGCGAATCGAAGGGGTGGACCATGGAGGTTTCAGAGGTCTTTGCAAAGGGTAGCGATGGGGGCAAGGATTTCGCCAAGAGCGTACTTGATGCTGTAGAAAAAGAAAGCACTCTGAACTACACATACAATCTTGATGATGACATAAAGACCAAAATCGAGAAGCTGGCCAAGTCAGTGTATGGTGCAGATGATGTCATATACTCAGGCAACGCGGGAGGGGAAATCTGGTCACTAGAAAATCGTGGCCATGGTGATTTGCCCATCTGTGTTGCGAAAACACAGTTCAGCCTCTCAGATGACTCGAAGTTACTTGGAAAACCTGAGGATTTCAGAGTGAATGTACGAGGAGCAGATGTTAGTGCTGGAGCGGGTTTTGTTATTGTGTATATGGGAGACGTAATGCTCATGCCGGGATTGCCTAAGAAACCCGCCGCTGAAGACATGGACATCGATAGTAATGGCAATAGGCAAGGTGTAATGTAATAGGTGATACGAATTGATGTCGCTTGACTTCACTCCGGACTGTTTTTGTGATGGCAAAGTCATTGATGGGCGAGCCCTGTCCAAGCAGATTCGTGGCAAAATAGAGGAGGAAGTTGAGCGGTTAACTGAGCTTCATCAACTGCGGCCGAAATTGACAACCATACTTGTAGGAGACGACGCTGCATCGAAGAAATATATCAAATACAAACAGAAAGCGTGCAAGAACGTAGGTATTCTCTCCGAAAACTTCAATCTGCCAGGAGATATACAAGAAGATGAGCTCATCGAGAAAATCGAGGAATTGAATCAGGACAACAAGGTTCACGGAATTCTTGTCCAGCTTCCCCTTCCGAGACATATTGACAAAGAGAATATCATCGGGGCTATAGACCCCGACAAAGACGTGGATGGTTTTGCACCACGGAATATCTACAGACTGTTCCATGGCGGAGAAATGTTAGCAGCAGCTACACCTCAGGGAATCGTGACCATGCTTGATCACCTAGACGTGAAGCTGAAAGGCCTGCAAGCAGTGGTTATCAATAGATCAATCATCGTAGGCAAACCACTCATCTTCTTGCTCCTCAACCGTGACCTCACCGTTTCGGTATGCCACTCCAAAACTGAGGATTTGAAGAGGCACACAACGAATGCGGACGTGTTGATAACAGCCGTCGGTCTTCGTGAATCAAAAGAAGACCCATACTTCATCACTGCAGATATGGTCAAAGAGGGCGTAGTGGTCATTGATGTAGCATCACCTTACGGTGACTGTGACTTTGACGAGGTCAAGAAGAAAGCCAAATACATCACCCCGGTACCAGGGGGCGTTGGGCCAATGACAATCACAATGCTCCTCAAGAATGTATTAACCGCCTACGCCTACCAGACAGCGCAAGCAAATGTTCTCGCCACTGATGCCATTGACTACGGATCCTATACCACCTAAAGGGCTTCAGTCCTCATCGGGTTTATGGAACAATCCCAAACCCTTTTTTGGCGTTGCCTTTGTCGGATGCATAAGAAGCGACAAAAGGGTGACTCTGAAAGTGAAAGTGATAGAATGTGTGCCCAACTTTAGTGAAGGGCGGGACAAAGAAGTTATTGATGCTATAGGTGATGCGATTAAGAGTGTGGAAGGAGTCAGACTGCTAGATGTGGAATTTGATCCTGACCACAATCGTTCAGTCTTCACCTTCATCGGCGCCCCGGAGAATGTCAAAGAAGCTGCTCACGAGGCTGCTGATGTGGCTGTTGAAAAGATAGACATGCGCGAGCACAAGGGTGGTCATCCCCGAATGGGCGCAGTGGACGTAGTGCCATTCATTCCTCTTCACGGCACGACCATTGGTGAATGCATAGAACTCTCAAAAGAATTCGGCGAAGAGTTTGCAGCAAAACACGATGTACCAGTGTACCTGTATGCGGAATCTGCAACAAGGCCCGAACGGGAAGAGCTTCCTAATATCAGACAAGGTGAGTATGAACTCCTGAGTGAGAAAATCGGAGAAGATTCGACAAAGGAGCCAGACTTTGGGCCTAACAAAATCAATCCCAAAGCAGGAGCTACTGCTACAGGAGCACGGCACTACCTTATCGCCTTCAACATGAACTTGAATACCACCGACGTGGAAGTGGCAAAGGAATGTGCGAATGCGGTCCGTGCCACGACAGGTGGCTTTGTCTATGTTCAGGGTATCGGGCTTGATTTGCCTGAGAAAGGCATGGTACAGGTCTCCTGTAATCTAATCCATCCCAAACGAACCAAAATCCATCAGGTACTGGAAGTCGTCAAGAACGAAGCTAAGAGATTCGGAGCTACCGTAGTAGAAACAGAAATCATCGGCATGGTTCCACTGTTTGCTCTGCTCGACGCACTCGATTACTACCTGCAACCTGAGCGTCTTGACGAGGATATGATTCTTGACCTCTATTATCTCGGAGGCACCGACGACCCCACCGAGAAATCCTTCTCGGAAATGTCGCTTATCGAGTTCAGCGATGCTGTTAGACGAGCCCGTGCAACTCCGGGAGGTGGCAGCGTTGCGGCAGCAATGGGGGCCTTTGGCAGTGCGCTTGTGTGTATGGTGACTGGTTTGTCACTCACAGGGCGCAAGTTCGCAGCTATCAAACAGGAAATGCTTGATGTTCGTCACGATACAGAGACCGAACGGGGAGAGCTGATGGGGCTAGTGGAGGAAGACTCTGAGGCATTCGATCAGGTCATGGCGAAGTACAAGATGAAAGCAGAAAGCGAAGAAGAGAAGAAAGAGAAAGAGAAACAGATTCAAGAAGCCACCAAGAACGCCGCAGAGGTTCCACTTGAGACAATGCGACGGTCATACAATGCTCTTGAGAATGCAGTACCAGCAGCCAAGAAGGGGAATATCAATGCAGTCACAGATGCAGGAGTTGCAGCTCATGCACTCATGGCAGCAATCGAAGGTGCTGCTCTCAATGTCCGCATCAACTTGGACAGCATTGAAGATGAGTCATACGTCAAAAAGACCCGAAAAGAAGTAGAAGATCTCATAGAAAAGGGCAAGGAAACCAAGGCAGAAGTTCTAGAACTTGTCGAAAAGAGAATGAAGGAAATGGCGGAGCAATAGGCGCTACGTCTCACTGAACCGAAACATCGGCACCGCGGTGGATATGGATTCGATAGGTTTCCCCTCCGACCTCTCGAATCGCCTCCGCAACTTCTTTTTCTTTGTTCGGTGCAAGGGCCATCATGGTTCCTCCACCACCGGAGCCGTTTATTTTACATCCAAGAGCCCCAGCTTTTTGAGCAGCTGTAATCATTGATTCTATTTTGTCAGTCGATCTATTGAGTCCGTCCCTAAGCAGTCGATGGTGTTCATTGAGCATTTGACCAATCTTTTCGTAATCAAGGGGCTGCTTATTCAGTACCTGTAGGGCCTGACGTGTTAAATCCCGATTGAGCAATGTGGTTTTTGTCATCGTTCTTGTAGGTTCCTGCAGCTCTTCAAGAGGGGCAGTCACATCCTCTACGGGAGTTCTTGTTGGTGAGAAACTATCGATAACATGCGATAATCTCTGGTATCCCGGTTCCACAGTCTCTCTGATGAATGCCAAGTCGCCAACGGTATCTTCCTTGCTTTCTAAGGAGTCTCCAATTACTATCCCCTTGAGGTTTGCAGGAATCCGAGTCACTTCAGGTGAGCTTTCAGAAAATCGAAGATGAATGACTCCACCGTAGGCCGATGACAGATGATCTTGCATGCCGCCACTCTCATTGAACTCTGCCACTTCAGCCAGATATGCAAATCTAGCTATCTCAGATTCAGCCAAGTGGGCTCCACTAAGATGAGCAACAAGTAGTATGGAAGCAACGGTCAAAGCAGAAGAACTACTCAGCCCTGCAGCTATGGGAATACCGCCAGTTATCTCAGCTTCGATTCCTTGTCCAGGTTTGAATCCATGTCTTGCCATCACGTTGAATGCACTGCGCAAGTAGTCTCGATCATGACGATACTCAAGTTGTTCACCGATATCGAATCTATCTGATTCCTCAGTATCAAGATAACGAACCGAAACATGAAGGTCCGCAATAGAATGTCCCTTCAATTTGATGCACAAATCGATAGCAGCAGGTATGACAGGAAGACCTAGGTAGTCACTATGCTCACCGAACAGGCAGACCCGACCTGGTGCGACTACTTCAATGGAATCTTGGTTTGACAAACCGCATACCGCCTATGCAATGACATCACTTGGTGGCTCATCAAGGTTCTGAAAAGCGTTACACGTCGAGGCTCTCATATTCTCATTTGAGCTTTGTATTTACACGGAACAGTTTTCTATGACCCAAAGAAAGCATTCAGAAGGGATTTTCTCATGAATAGGAAAAGCGCCACCATAGTCATTATACTAATCATTATTGCCGCTGGGGCTGGAATCTACTTTCTACTTCCCATTGGCCCTTATGTGCCACCGGCATACGAAGAATCTGCTGACGCCGGAGATTTCGCCATTCAAGAAGTCCACCCCTTCGCTGATGATACTTCAGATGAATTCGTGGAAATCCAGTATCGAGCAGAACAAAACTACGATCTCGATTCGTGGGGCATCACAACTTTTGAAAGCGAACCAATACTGCTTCCCGAGATAGATGGATTGGATTACTTGGCCATCATCACCGTTTTCACAGGTATAGGCATCCCAGATTTAGATGCCAGTGATGGTCGTTCAGTTGTTTATCTAAACCTCACAAGCGATATATTCAATGATACTTCAGGCGAAATCGCCATCCTTGATGAAGCAGACAGAATTGTTGATTATGTCCGGTACGGCAGCATTGATAGCACAGAAAGAGACACTTTCTGGGAGTCTGGCGGCGGCAGTATTCTCTCAATTACTCAGAACACATCTGCTCAGCTATTCGGACCAGATGTTGATTCATCCGATAACTGGGAAAACGCTCCACCAACACCAGAAGCACTCAATGCCCTTCCAGAAACCAGTCAAGACGGAATTTCAATTGTCATCGTTAATGGAATTGATGATATCTTAACAGGAGAGATTGTGGTTGAAGCAGGACCCCAAGTTGTAAGACGATATCCAGGAGTGAATGTGTCAATATGTAGGGAAATACACGAGATGGTGGATTTCACAATGCATTTTCTCCTTGGTGAAGGATACGTGGGACCTCACACTTCCTCTGATGGTAGGCTCTATGTTGATGTCGCCCAAGGCAATGATAACCATAGCACTGGCGTAGCCTCATCCGATGGCAGGATACGGATTTGGATCGGGCAGAAGGCTTCAAAGACAGAGCTGAAGGCCACAGTAGAACACGAGGTCGCGCATATGTTCCAGTTCGCCTACCGCTCTAGAAATGGGGACTCTCAGAGGCACTATGGTCATCCACCTGATACAAACAACTGGTGGAACGAGGGGTTTGCAGATTACTGGGGCGTAGAGAGTGCTAAGAAAAACTACAACAAAACCACCGAAGAAGTTCATAAGGCGCGGCAAGCAACTGGTGGTTCAAACTGGTACGACCATGGTCATGACACGAACACAACCATTTTCACCAACTGGTCTGCGGAACCTGGTTGGGACAGATATCAGGTGGCATATCAATTCATGAAGTTTCTCATGGAAGAGTATGGAGAGGAAAACGTATCAGCAATCTACCATGCTATATGGTATGACACGCCAGCATCAGCTGATAATGTCGATGCCCGTGAAGCACTCGAGGAAACGTTGAACAAGACCCTTGATGAAATCTTGGCTGAGTTCTATCTTTGGAAAGTTGTGGATAGAGAAGATGGAGATATACCAGAAAGCAAAATCCACTTCAACATCACAATCTCGGATGATAATCCATCGGAAAGCATCAATGAATCAGCTTGGACAGGTGGAGCTATTGTACAACGCATTATCACAAACGGTTCGCATCCAATTCAAATCAGGTTTGGTGGAGATACTGAGAACTGGACAGCCGTTGTGATTCTCAAGCTCGTAGGAGGAGAGACAGTGAATATGACTCTGGGATTGAATGAATCCATAATGCTCTCTCCAACCGAAGTGCATGAGGTTCTTATCATCAAGATTCGCAGTGTTGACGACACAGGAGAAGGCATACTCTTTCAAGCCTATCAGGATACTGGAGAAGAATAGTAGCTTACCACGGCACGTTGCAAAGCTGTTGATATGCTCAGAATGCATCGAAAAGAGCATTACTCGAAGGTGAAATCGACATATCGACGAATGCCGTATTCTGAATCGTCTACTCAATAGACTTTTAGGTTATGTTAGGCTCTCCATGTGATATAATCCGTTTTCGGAGGAAGAAAGATGATATTTGACCCGTTTAATCTCGGCTTAATTTGGGACGTAATCGCGTTCTTCATCTCATTCATCTTGGTTCTGATGTTAGTCCAGATAAATGCAGCAATCGAAAAGAGTGGTGCGCTATCGGCTACTGTGACTCGAAAGACAATCCATACATTTGCAGCACCAGTATGGGTTGTTAGCTGGCTCCTATTTACGGGTGGGGTGTTCAGTCGGTGGTTAGCTATGATAGTGCCTTTACTATTTGTGATTTTGTTCGCAGCAATTGGAACAGGAGCTATGGAGAATGAGGATTTCGTGGGCTCGATGTCACGAAGTGGAGATCCAAAGGAACTCCTTGAAGGTACGCTGTACTACGCATTCATTATGCTGGTTGTAGGAATACTGTGGTTTTATGTGCCAGCCAGCGGAAATCTAACAGCAGCAACTCCCACAGCGCTCATCATTTTCGGTTGTCTAGCAGGTGGGGATGGATTGGCAGATGTTATTGGGCGAAAATATGGTGGCGAGAGAAAATTCGGATTCGGTGGAGCTGAGAAAACTATCGCTGGTTCGATTGGAATGTTCATCGGTTCATTTCTCTTCAGTATCGTCTTGGTTGCCATATTCTCTTTAGAAACTGGATTTTCAATCGTCCCACTCATCATGCCGATTGTCGTTGTGAGTATTATAGCAACGATAGTGGAAGCAATAACCCCCTCTGGCTATGACAATCTCTCTATCCCGATAGCAACGATTATTGTTATTCTGTTGCTACCCTATCTTGGATTCTATTGGCCATATCCAATGTTCACGCTGTTCTAGACACAGCGGTGGCAGAATATGGAACAAGATCTCACTATCCTCAAGCTTGGCGGCTCGCTCATTACTGACAAATCTGAGCCATATACAGTACGCCACGATATTCTGGAAGGTGCCGCCAAGGAAGTAAAAGAGTGCATAGATCAGGGATTGATTGAAGGACTTATTCTGCTTCATGGAGTCGGTTCGTATGGCCATCCTCCTGTTCTCAAACACAAGCTGCACAAAGGATACCTAGGACCTGACCAGCTATTACCATTGTCTCAAACACAGTCGGAAGTAGCAGAACTTAGGAATTTGGTTGTGAAGCAATTCCAAGAAGTTGGGGTGCCGGTCTGTTTGATGTACCCCTCTTCGATGTTTATTCAGGAGAAGATGCAGATAATCAAGTACTTCTTCGAACCGCTCAAAGGATGGGTCGATATCGGAATGGTTCCCTTGTTAGGCGGCGACATCATCATTGACCCTGCTATGGGCTGGAGCGTGGGAAGTGGAGATCAAATGGCAGTTGTTATTGCCCAAGAGCTGGGAGCGAAGCGGCTCCTATTTGCCTGTGACGTAGCTGGTATTTACGATGCAGATCCAAAAACTCACCCAGATGCTTCGCTGATGAAAAAAGTGAATCTCAACAATATCGATGCCGTTTTTGAGGAGATGGGAAAATCGGATGTTGTTGATGCCAGCGGAGCCATGAAAGGTAAACTGAACTCAATCGTCCCTGCAAAGAATCTAATTGAGAAGGGCTTGAAAGTTTCGCTTTTCTCAATGATGGAGTATGGCAATCTCACAGCCCTTCTCAAAGGTGCGGAAATCGAAGCAACGGATGTAGTAGTGCGTTGATTCTGAGACAAGCAGAAGAAGGCATAATCAGATGTGCCTTCATTTCTGCTTGAAAGCAAGCATTACAGCAGTCTGTAAATCCTCAGGTGTCACACCTGGAGAATCAATATCAAGATCGGAATAGGCTTTTTCTACGCGCTCAAGAACTGAGCCTTCATCTAGCTCCACGCCAACAAGAACTTCTTCAAGGTCACCAATGGCACCGGAAGGCAACATGAAGAAGTCTCCGCTGATGACGATTTCTTCAATAACGTTACCCACTTCTTTGGCAGTCACTCTAATGAGACCGCCAGGAGCCTTATGATTAGCTGTTCCAAGAGAGGCATCGGCAGATATCTTCACTGTACGTGCGTCCAATCGTCCCCCACTGCGCCAGTGCAACCACTCATCAGAAAGATACTTCCCTCGCAGGTCGCTCATCTTTTTCTTCTCCCACTCGCTCAGCGTACCAAGCTCTAGCTTGATGTCTAGCGTCTCCTCGTAAAGCTTGACGAGGTCCTTCTTCAGTTCCTCCTTGTCGGGCATCGAACCAGTTTCCAGCTTGATGGTTGACATCCGCTCTTTGAGACTCTGGAAGACTTTGTCCCTGAATTTCTCGCTTGGTACTTTAAGCACGCGAGCCATCATCTCGAAGTCGAAATCCAAAATCAAGTTGCCAGTAAGAATCCGTGCATCACCGACATCACCTGCACCATTGCCAGAAATTTTCTTTTCGCCCACTTGAATATCATTAACAGGACGGAATTCGGCATCTATACCCAAGATTCTGTAAGCCTGAACTGGAGCTTTGAGGAATTTCCGATAATATGCATCAATTCCGCGTGGCGTGTTTGGGCTGTCGATTCTACCAATTATCTGATAGAATAGCTGTCCATCATCAAGATAAACACCACCGCCACCAATAACACGGCGTGTTACTACTATATCATTAGCTTGACAATAAGCTAGGTCGATGTCTTTCTCAATTTCTTGGAAATACCCTACACTCACCAAAGGTTCAGCAGGCCAGCAGATAATGATTGTATTTGGTGATTCGCCTTCGGTTATCCCTTGGGCCACCATGTCGTAGATAATTTGTGTCTCGAGAGGGTCAATGGGACCCAAATCCAATAATCGCCAAGTCTCAACAGTCATGACATTACCAAATGGGCTCCAATTAATAATAGCTTTGAATCTGACAACAAGTTGAACTCCTGAGTTAGCGGAAGGAGAACCAACATCTCAAAGAAAAGCAGGTTATGCCAAGGCATAAATCATATCGAAAACGTGATTCTCGTGATTCGTTATGATTGAATCAAGGGGCCTAACAAAGGTCTTTGGCGAGGATTTCAAGGCAGTGGATAACTTATCCTTTGACGTAACATCTGGCTCGGTCTACGGATTGCTTGGACCAAACGGATCAGGCAAGTCAACTACAATGCGGATACTACTGGGCCTTCTAAAACCAGATGAAGGTACTGCCCGAATCAACGGCTATGATATCCGTAAGGAATTGGTCAAGGCCAAGAGGGTGATTGGCTACGTGCCTGAAGATCCGGTTTTACCCGAACGCATGACGGGCTGGGAATACGTAAATTATGTGGCTGATATATGGCGTATACCACGTGGTGCAGAGCGCGAGGAAGACATTGAAGATCTGCTTCTCCTACTCGACATCCAAGATGCAAGCAATGACCTAATTGAAGCCTACTCCAAAGGAATGGCGAGGAAAATCAGCCTCGTTGCTGCACTGATACACCGTCCGAAAGTGCTTATTCTCGATGAAGTGCAGGCAGGAATTGATCCAAGGGGAGCAGCAACTATCAAGGAAATACTCAACGGACTGAAGGAACGGGGAGCCTCGATTCTGATGAGCACCCATATTCTTGAAATTGCAGAACAGATGTGTGATAGGATAGGAATCATAGATGAAGGAAAACTAATTGCAGAAGGTACGATGGACGAGCTCCGTCAGAAGGCGGAGGGCGAAGAAAGCCTCGAAGAAATCTTCCTCGACCTCACAGGCGGGCCAGATATGCAGTTGATTTTGCAGTACCTCCAGAATTCAGAAGATACAGAGGAATAGAGTATGGACCTTTCAGATCTCCTTATCATACTGCGGCATGATATCTCTAAGAGCCTTCGTGTTCGAGCACCTCAGGGAAAACGAACAGAGAAAGAGAGCTTTATCAGACGAACATGGCCGGTTCTACTGGCTGGAGGAGTAGCCGCTGTCATCATCTGGTTCATTGTAACATTCGTTCCTCCAATATGGCCACAGATTTCAGAGATTGCTAGTCAGAATCTCGGATTTGGAGCAACCATATTCAACGCGGTGTTGATTTTCTCCTTTATCGGTTCAATCATGGTTTCAGCCACTACAGTTGGGAATAGCAAGAGAATGGAGTATCTCATGGTTTTTCCAGTCCAACTACGAACGATTTTCTTAGAGAAGACACTTGTTATCATCCTATACAACTCTATTTTCTGGCTTGTCATCGGTACGCCCATTTTCATCGGTTTCTCTGTAATCTCACCTCAGCTCCTGGCGCCCCTAGCAGTACCCGTCTTCGTGATGTCATTGTTCACCTTAATCACCATGGGTGTTTCGGCAGGAGGGTTGATTGGACTGGGCGCGGCAAGACTTCTAGCTGGAAGACGTTTACTACGACAAGTTGGTACTGCCATTGTGAGCGCTGCTGCAATTGTGGGAAGCACATTATGGTATGCGAGTTTCTATCTGAGCGGAGACAATGGATTCAGTTTTTTTGATACAATTCTGGAATGGGCAGGTTTGCTCGGATTATCTTCAGATATCACACCAGGGTTCATAGCCAGCAAGCTTTCCCTGGGCCTTCTCGTTGGAGCACAATTTCAGCTCGGTGAGATTCTCTACGCATTGCTAATGGGCTTAGTAGGAATAGGACTCATTTACGTAAATTCTTATGCAAGTGAAATGGCACATTATAGTGGCTGGTTGGCTCAGCCCACTCAACGAACACGGAAAGAAGAAGAAGCAGAAATTGAGCATGAGCCATGGGACCCAAATCCCATACCTGGATTCAATTTCAATCAAACCATCTCGGTATCAATCTGGAGAAACTGGGCATCCATACGACGAGAAGCAAGAGTAGTCACTCAATATTTGCTTGGTCCCATAAGATTCGTCATCTGGATCATTCTTCCTGTTTTTGTCGGAGGAACAATGTTCATGCAATTCACACCATTTCTGATAGTTGCTGCTCTCATACCCTTTGCAACATCATACGGGCTTTACTTCGCAGGCTATGAACTGGTTTATGAGGGAGAAAACCTGATGACTCTGCAATTGGCCGCAGCCAATATGGAGGACTACATTAAGGGCAAGATATACAGTGCCACTCCATTCACATTCGTCGCAAGCGTCATAGTCTCAATTCTGATACTTTTCATTGCACCCCAGTTGTGGATATACTTACCAGCAGTAATAATCGGCTGCATCGGGGTCAATCTCGCATCTGGAGCAATTGCGGCCAATGCAGCAGCAATGGGTGGTGACTTCAAAGCTGAAAGGCGAGTTACAAGGCAGCGAGGTTCTAGTGTGCAGATGCCGATTCGAGGATGGAGTATTTTGCGAGCTCAGCTTGTTCCGTATCTAGTAGGGTATGTTGGCATTTTTAGTATAGTTATTGTTGGAATTGTAGTGAATCCAATCTATTCGTACCTTATTTTGCCGGTGCTCCTTGCTGTGTGTTGGCAGTTGTTGCAGAAATATGCCCATAGTGCTGGTGTGAAGATAGCACAGGTGGAGGCAACCGAATACCTCTAAACGATACTAACTGAATCATTTCACGAGTCAAAGGCTAAGCTTATCAAATATGTAAGGCCATACGAAGACCCCAATTATGACCACAATGCAGTATCGCAGTGCTCGCAACCAAACGATTTCTGATGGTAGAATAACACCAAGACCAATCAAAGACACCATCACCAATGTAAGGCCAATCAGAACTCTGACGACAGATTTCCACTTCGCATTTTCAGGAATACTGCATTCAAAGCCAATGTACTCCTTTTCCAAGGGTAAAGCAATTGCAACACCCATAACAAGGCCACCTAGCGCACCGAAGTTATCAGAGGGGGCTGAAGGAAGGAGATACGTACTGACGATAGTTGCTGCAAGGCCAAACACAAACAAACCAGCATAGAATCGCCACTCACTCACCTTTGAGATTTGTTTCCGAATCCAGTTTTCTGAAAGGAGTACCAAAACAACGACAAACAATCCCACCGCCCAACCTAGTACAACATCAGTCAAGTAGTGAACACCAAGATACACTCGTGAAACTCCAATGAGCACAATCAGTACTAGCGATAGAATATGAATCCAAGATGTCCTAGCTTCAGCGGCAATCCATCCAAAGAACGAAGCGGAGTTCTGAGCATGGCCGCTAGGCGTGCTGTAGTTGCTTGCTTCATAATCTCCGTACCAGTTGCTCGGGTCAGGTCGAGGATTCTGGATAAGAACCTTCAGCCAGTAATTCAAAAGAAGACTAGCAAGAAGAACGAAAGCAGTTCTAATTGCTGTCCGTTTATCATATACCCAGTATACAATCAAAATGAAAGCAATATAGAAAGCTTCTGAGCCTAGCTCAGTAATAGCGCGGAAGAAGGAGCCTGCCCATGGTAATGCTTCACGAAATAGATCAGTGAATCCAGGGTCGAAGAACATGGTAGTTTCCCTGATGCTTTGTACTTACAGACACCCTCAAAAGTATGTCTGAACTATTCCCCAAAATTCTGCCACCTATCAAAAGCCTAAAGTGGCAGATAGGGATGTATTCCTTGGTGGATGGTTTCTAATATGGTCTTAGAGCATCTCGAACCAACAGTCGTCTGGGAAATCTTCGAAAGCCTGCTGGTACAAACACCTCGGGAATCCAAGAAGGAGGACAAAATCCGAGAAGTTATCATAAACTGGGTGAAGGAGCAATCAGATAGAAAAGATATAGAGCTCAGCATCTATGAAGATGATGTCGGCAACATCTTGATCAAGAAGCCTCCAACCGATGATATGCAGGACGCACCACCTTTGCTTCTGCAGGGCCATATGGATATGGTAGCTGAAACCGACAGACCCGACGGTTTCGATTTTGATACACAACCCATTCCCGCAAGAATTCAAGAAAATGGTGAATGGGTTGATGCAGACGGCACCACGCTTGGAGCAGATAATGGTATAGGCGTAGCCCTTGCCTTGGCTCTGCTCATCAAAGAGAATCTCTCCCATGGTCCACTTGAGGTCCTGCTCACTGTCGATGAAGAAACAGGGCTGACAGGCGCTTTTGGGCTTGATGTGGATCAATTACCGATTCAGAGTAAGTTGATGATAAATATCGATACAGAGGATATGCACCACATCACGATAGGCGCCGCTGGAGGCGGAAATACTAGACTTACCCGTGAATTGAACTTCGAAGAGACTGATGATACGTGGCAGTATATTGAGATGAAGGTTTCAGGTCTGCTCGGTGGTCATTCTGGTGTTGATATTCATCTGCCTCGAGCCAATGCGAACAAACTGATTGCAAGGATACTATCAGCAATAGTCCAAGAAGTGCCAATTAGGCTATCTCGGTGGAACGGCGGTAGCAAACACAACACAATAACACGAGATTCATCTATTGTATTTGCAATCAAATCCGGTGACCAAGAAGAAGCTGCATCAGTATATGAAGAACAGAAGAACCGGATTCTCTCCTACTACCACGAAGAGGAGGACCCACTTGAACCAAACATAGCAATCTCATGGGATGAATGTGAGGATGCAGAAGCAATTGGAATTGAAGAATCCAAGACCATTATTCAAACAGCCCACGCCATACCTCATGGGCCCATTCGGTTTTCCCCGGCTATTGAAGGCCTAGTTGAGTTGTCCAATAATTTTGCAATTGTTAGTACAGATGAGAAAGGACTGTTATTCCATCTTTCATCTCGAAGCAACATCGATTCGGAGCTGGACGCACTGAGAAGTCGATTAGCCGACCTAGGACGCCTTGGAGAATGGGAAGTCGAACGAGAGCAAGCCTATCCTGGTTGGACACCGAAACCAAAGAGTCCGTTCCTGAAGTTCGTTAAGGAAAAATACGCGGATGTTAGTGGTAAGGACATCATCATTGAGGCTGTGCACGCAGGCCTCGAATGTGGTCTAATTGGAGCAAAGATTCCGAATATGCAGACAGTCTCTATTGGTCCGACCATAGAAAACCCACACACTCCAGATGAAAGAGTCCGGATTGATGATGTGGCAGAAACATACGAAGTTCTTCAGGCGATTGTGGAAGACCTCCCAGAGATGTAGGAATAGAGCAAGATCTTCTGCTCAAGCACGACGCAGATAGACCCCTCCAGCAAACGACTCAGGTAGACTAGCGGAGTAGCTAATCTTCATTAGCGAATCCGTAAATCCATCTTGGGTTCTTTGGCTTGCAATTTCGATACCTAACGGATTCTGATTACGAACAGGCGTTCTATGAATTTGGTAATTTCAGAGCCAAAATTGCAGAGAAGATACACGAACTGAGTTCGAGTAATGAGAATATCATTCTTGATTTCTTGGCAGGTCATGGATTGCTGTCAGCGGAAATTGCCATGTTATTTCCTTATGCAAGAATATACGCGCTGGGATTGAGCAATGATGCTGAATCTTGGAAACGGCTCAGAGGATCTGAAAAATTTCCTGAAAGGACTTGGCGAAGGTTTCACTACTTGACAGCGGATGCAAGGCATATCCCATTAAAATCGTCTACATGTGAAATTGTAGTGAATTTTTTAGGGCTTGAAGATCTCCGAATGACATCTGGAATAGAAGGGATTCATTGTGCTATTTCCGAGATTCGCAGAATAACGAAGGATAACGCACTAGTTCAAGTTAGCATAGTAGAATACGGTGAGGAACCTGAAGAGAAAATAGCAGAGGAGGTTTGGAAGACCATTGGATTGAATGCAATCTTTCTTGAAGAGAATGAGTATCTTCGGTTATTCGAGAAAGAGGGGATGCACAAAATTGAGGAACTCGAGTTGAAATGGGGGAGAAAAATGACCCCAAGACAAGCTAGGGAGGAACTAGAATTCGCATGCAAGGAAGCTCCTCGAATATTCTCTGGCTTCGGCGTGGAAGCTGTTTCGGTCGATGACCTCTGGAATAAATTCGGTCATAGAATAGAAGAACACGGGATGGCATATTGGTCACGAGTGAAGGCCAACATCCTAAGGAAGCAGTGAATCAACTCAATGGTGTATTATGCAAATCAGTCAAGTCCAGTTCACGCAATTTGCCTCTGTTTGGTTTTCCTGTGTTTCGGTCCCAATCGCGAATCTCATACCAAAGATTCAGCTGTTCTTCAACGTCTGGGACATATCCCTCAGTGGGACCCTCAAGTGGTTTCATCACTATGTCCGGGAGTTCCTCGCCTGAAGGATGGTATCCAAGTTTGAGATTCAACATGCGTTGGAGTGTAAAAATCCGCTCTCCGATACGATTGAGTTCATTTAAGGAGAAACTCCAACCGGTTACAAGCTCAAGAAGTTTGGCTAGTTGTTTGCCTTTCACGGGATAGAAATTGCAGATAAGGGCAGAATTGGTCAAAGAACGAAGGTTTTGCAATCGTGCAGTAATCTTGGCTTCATTTGCAAAACGGTCCTCGCTTTCTATCTCAAAATCGGGATATGACACTCCCATTTGCACGTTGTACATGTCAGCGGTCATATGACATGCCCCTCTTGGTGAAGTGGTGTAGGCCAATGCCATGCCAGAGAATGCACGGGGATCGTGTTGTGGCAGTTCAAGGCCGTTAACCTGTGCTGCAAGATGCTCAACCCCAAATTTTCGGCCAAATTCCCCGCTTCCTTCTGCCATTACATCCCCAATTCCATCGCGCAGGGCAATTTTCTCGATGAAACGAATAGCTGCATCAGCATCGCCCCAGCGGGGAGCTATGCCATCCAAGTCCTCCTCAGCAATGATGTCTTGGTCAAAGAGATAATAGGCAAAAGCTATGATGTTGCCAGTTGATATGGTGTCAAGCCCAACCAAATCGAGTTTCTTATTGGCATATGATAAGGCCTCAATGTTGTCATTCATAATCAAGGTTCCAAAAGTACCTGTTACTTCTAGTTCGGGCCCAACAAACTCGCCTGTGGCATATTTCCCCTCATCGATTTCGATTACCCGTCCACATCCAATAGGACATCGATAGCATGCTTTCTTTCCAGTTAGAATTGTCTCCTTGACTGTACTTCCACTAATAGCATAGGCGTCAAAATCAGATTCGGTGTAGTACTTCACCGGAAGGGAGCCATACATCATGGTCGCCATATCAACAAAACCGGCTGTTCCCAGCTCTGAATACATGTTGAAGGTCGCATCATTCCTGCTTTCTTGATTCAGAGCAGTAACAAATTCCGACAATTCCTCAGCCTTAGCAACCGCAATATCTCGCTGCGTACCATGAACTACAACGGCCTTAAGTTTCTTTGAGCCCATTACTGCGCCCATACCGGTACGACCAGCCGCCCGATAGTGGTCAATCATAATATTGGCGAACTTGACGAGATTTTCTCCTGCAGCACCAATCCGAGCTATACCAGCCCTGTTGTGCCCGGTCTCTTCCTTGAGGGTTTCCCATGCTTTCTGTGTATCCATTCCCCACAGATGCGCAGCGTCTCGTATTTCAACCGTTGAGTCTTCGGCTAGTACATAAACGGGGTTTTTCGCAGTTCCTTCAATCAACAGCCCGTCATATCCAGCAAATCTGATATCCGCCCCAAGATGGCCGCCAAAGGTGCTGTAGCCCAGCAGGCCGGTCTGAGGTGATTTGGCACAGACCGTCGCTTTGCTGCCAGTAGGGACTCTCGTGCCACAGAACGGTCCGGTGATGAACAGAAGAGGGTTTTCGGGACCTAATGGATTGGTTGATTCATCAATGTAATCATAGAGTATCCGAGAACCGAGTCCAGAACCGCCCAAGAAAGTTCGGAGCACCCCATTATCCAAGTGATACTCGCTTATCTTCTCAGAAGATAGATTTACACGGAGTAGTTTCCCTCTATAGCCATCCAAGGTGACGACCTCAGAAATCTATTGACTTGCCCTCGTACATATAATGATACATCCGTCGAATCCCTTCACTGCCAATATCACGGGGATTCATGGTTATGCTGGAATCCATCATTGTGAATTCAACTAGTTTGTCGAGACCGTCTTCCAATTGTTTCTTTTTCACTCCGGCTTCTTTCAAACTGGTTGGAGCACCTATTTCGTTTTGCAATTCTCTTATTTTCTGAGCTAATGCGAGAGCAGCTGCTCCGTCATCTTGTTCGTCAATATCAATGAAGGTGGCCAGCTCAGCGTACATCTCAGCTGTATCAGAGTTTTCAAAGGAGTTGTACTCGATCGTATATGGAAGGGCTATACCCACAGCCATCCCATGATGGATCTCAAGTACAGAACCCATACAGTGGCCAAGAGAGTGGGCCAAACATACCTGTGAATTACTGAAGGCCATTCCAGCTAGATTGGCGGCAACCAGCATTTTCTCTCGTGCCTGCTCGTCCTCCAAGTTGGCCACACTCTTCGGTAGCCACTGGAAAATAATCCTCAGTGATTGAATCGCACATGCATCAGAATAGTCATTCTTCCAGTTTGATATGTAGGCTTCAATTGCATGAGTCAGGCTATCCAATCCAGTATAGGCTGTAAGATCCTTGGGAAGACCACGAACGAATGAGGGGTCTAGAATAGCCACATCAGGAACTAACTCATTGTTGTTAGTGGCGAATTTGCGACCTGTGTCATCATCTCGGATTACCACCGCCTTTGTTGCTTCAGAACCGGTACCGGCAGTTGTTGGTATACAAAGGAGACGACTTCTATTCCGCAAATCGAGAGGTTCCAGAGGAGTAACAGCAGCTAAATCAGTATCGGGATGTTCATAGAGAATCCAAGCGGCCTTCGCTGTATCAATGACGCTACCTCCACCAACAGTCATGATCCAATCCGGCCCAAAACGACGCATAGCATCTGCTGCATTTTCCACTACTGATACACGGGGGTCAGGTTCTGCACCATCCCAGATTGCTGCTTCCCATTGTTCGCTAACCAACAGGTCGCAGACCTTCTCCGGAAAGCCAAGCTCATTGATGTTCGGATCTGTTACAATGAAGGCCTTCTTTCCTTTCAACTCTGTAAGTTCGTTTAGCGCATCCTCACCAAAAATCACCTTTGGAACAGTGAACCACCAAGGCATCTCAAATCAAACTCGGTATTGTCTTTCTCAGACAGGCATAAATGTTTGACTAGTCACTAGAAATAATGAGGCGTGATATAACCAACGGCCATTCTTTTGAAGAACTGTCGTCAGGGTATGAAAAAATGCCTATTTGTCATCTCGATAGTAAGAGGGGTTAACTCCGGGCAAGCATAGCTTCTGTTGAATAGATTATCATTTCTTAAGCAATAACTCGACGGGGCAAATCCTGAAGGATTGTAGTTGCATCCCCCACTATATTTTCCACAAGCTCCTCAACACTTGGAAAATCATCAATCCTACCGACAACTTCGCCTCCAAACATGAGGGCTGTCTCAGGGTTATCTGCCAAGAGGTCTTCGAAACCGGCCCTTTCAGACTTGAGTATGCTTTCATTTGACTCAACTGGATTACCAAGATAGAAGCTTGGAATGTCCTTCAGAGTTTGTTTCACGATGGATTCTGCTCTTGCATTCCTGAGAAAACGCATTGGACCAAAAATGCCGCGACCTGTCAATGTCTCACGCTCTTCTTTCTGAATGATACTCTTCTTCCAAATGTTTTGAAAATCACTCTCTTCTGTTGCTATGAAGCGTGTCCCCATCTGAATGCCAACAGCACCGAGACAAAGAGCTGCAGCCATGGACTTGCCATCGCAGAACCCACCTGCAGCAACCACTGGTATGTCAACCGCCTTTGTGACAGCAGGGACCAGAACCATAGAATGTACGGGATCCCATGATATGTGAGCACCACCCTCATGGCCTGAAGCCACTATGATATCCGCCCCAGATTTCTCTGCTTTCTTTGCGTGATATACTGACGGAACCACGTGAGCCCATGTCAAGCCATGTTTCTTAACCTCCGACCAGGGGGCTGGATTGCCTGCAGAGGTTACGAGAACGCGCAGGTGTTTCTCAATGTCTGAATCGCTTTGGATATCTTCAATCGTCTGTTCTACAAACATCTTGGAAGCAAGAATGAATTCGGAGGCAACTGGAACATTCACGCCAAAAACAGCATCTGTACCCTTGAGAGAGTCTGTAACTGCCTCTATCGACTTCTGCAGAAGAATTCGCGGAGGATCGGAACCAAACAGTTTCTCAGGATCTATAGGAGCAGCATCAGGCAAAAGAGAAGCCGCCATTCCGATACTGCTGATTACTCCTAATGCTCCTGCCTTGGATACAGCTATTGCAAGGCTTTGAGTTTTGTAGGGACCCATCCCGCCCTGCATTATCGGGTGTTTGATGTTTAGTATGTCATTTAGAGGAGTTCTTAATTCAGACATGGGTAACAATAGGATTCAGCCCCTTTAGACATATCCCATTTTCAGATCGAGCTGAACAAGATACAGAAAGGGGAAGGGAATGTAGTCCCTTCCTGTTGTATATCGCATTAGATTAGCATTCCGGCCGTCATAATCCAGACCACGAGCAGTGTTGCCGTTATTGCTCCAAGATAGATTCTCCCCGTTTGTTGATAAAACGCAGTCATTATGAAGAAGATTCCTGCAAAGAGAGGCAGATATGACATCAGGAATATCCCATAAAGGCCCATTAGTAGGATTGGACCCGTTCCAAATAGGAACATGGGGAGATAATTAACGAGAATCATGACAAGAAGGACGGATTCCATTGCGAATACGATTTTGATCCACCAGATAAGCTGAGTCTTCACTGGTGAGCCGTATTCGGGTTGTCGTAGCATGCCATACGCAAACACACCTCCATTGATGAGGAAGAAGGGTAGAACGGGCAAGATGTATACCAAGAATTGCCCGAATCTTTCTGGTGTGAAAGATTTGAAGATAGGCCACATATACCTAAACTCTATGCCTAAGAAGAACTGTGAGATGGAGACTAGCAGGTACAAATACCCGAATAGGAATGCTGACAGGAGAATCGTCCTGAAGATGATGTCTCGGTTCTTAGAATCTGTTATTGATTTGAAGCGACCTACATCGGGGTAAGAGACTCCGTCTTCTTTGTTGGATTCCTTCCTGAACCAAAATCTGAAGGAAACCCAAGCGATAATGGCATTAACTAGAAACCATAGTAATATGCCATTCCCGGTTACCAACATAAAAATTGGTGCAGTAGTACCGATAAGAACTCCAAGTATCATTCCTATATTTGGCAGAATAAGATACGTCACGCCAGCTATTATCGCATTGAGGAGAGCAAATCCCCACCACTGTCTTCCTTTGATTGGTATTTTTTCAGGAAGAGGGCGGGCAATCTTATTGAAATAAGGCACATCCAAAAGGATGCCGGCCAATGGAATCAAAGAGAGAACTGATACTATCAGTGCAAAGAGAGTCGCCCCTTCCCGTATCATGTATGTCTGAGTATTCACCCCTGATACTGCCCATGCGTCTGATTCTGAATAACTCATAAGGGCTTGGAGCATCCATGCTGTAGTCTCTGCCACGCCCTTTTGGTTCCATGTTGCTCCGGGATGTGTGCAAGGGCATTTCGCATACCTATGTGCTGAACCATCCGCAAAATCCCCGTAAGTATAATCAACTTGTGCAGCATCGGGACCAGACAGCTCCTCATTGTACGCAATCATCTCAAGGCTATCTGCAAGGAATTCAGCTCTAACCTGAGTTGTGAAAAGCTCTTCATAGAAGGACCAAACAGCCAGGTAGTTGTTCATGTAATCATGCTCGGTTAGATTGTAGGGGCCATCGGCTTGGATTGCTATAGCTCTATGATCCGGATTCAGTTCAGCTATCGCGCTTGCTGTGCCTGCACCCATCGAATGGCCGACGAGACCTATTTGAGCTGCATTAACAAAACCCAAACCCTTGAGCCATTGATATGCCACGTTTCCACCAAGAGTTTGTAGTGATTCTCCACCAAGGTAATCCAAAACGTCTGTGATGCGATCAGAATCGCCATGGCTTAGTTCGTCAAGTGCAAGTGCAACTACTCCCCGCTTAGCAAGCTCTAGTGCAGCAGGACCTTCCGTGTCTTTGTCGTTGTTCATTCCATGAAGTAGGAGGACAGCCGGTGCTGGACTGGCATTTGTTGCTGTTAGAGGTCGGTACATCTTTCCTGCAACAGCCAATCCGTTGTCGTCGATTATCCGAATATACTCTACATCGATGGATCCAAAGTTGCTCTGAATACCGTGACCCAGCAGTGCAGAAGATCCTATCAGCACAAGACAAAGAACGAACAACTGTTTCTTCCTATTCAGTTGTTTGAGAGTTTCCATATTTGTTTCACTCCAATGCAGAAAGCTTCACCAAGGAATATTATGAACTTCGTTCCCAGTTAATAATGTTACTTCTGCATTTCATGAAACAGTAATGCGGGATATCCTAGTACATGTTCTAAAGAGTTTTCAATTTCTAAGCAAGTAGCTCTCTCGATTCACAGAAGGTATCAATCATTCTTTCCGCTCGGTCATTTCTATCAAGTTGGCTTCTTCAAGAAATTCCAAAAGCCGGTAGATTACATCTCGTAATTCGTAGCCAGTCTCCGCATGAATATTGTCAGCAATCCGCAAAGCAGAATTATGACCATCAATCCAGAAATCAACAAGGGTGAAGACGGGCAGAGTCGTCACGCGAAACGAGTCCAAGATGTCTTTGAGCTCCTTCTCATCCTCGTAGGAGATCTTAGCGAAAACCGAGTCCTCATCTATTGGTCCTGGCTCACAAGTTTTCACAGGAACTGCGTCGTCCAATGGATGAGGGTCATGACTTGCTTCCGAATCTATTCCCCATTCATCAAAAACCTCGCTATAGGCTTCTTCCTCGTTTCTGCTTTCCTCCCGGATTTCTGAGAAACCCCGCCAGAAGATATCCTCAGAGATTCCAGGTACCATTCGTTCTATAGAAAGAATCGCCTCAGAATAGGATTCTCTCAAGAGATGCAGCTTGTGTCTAGCCCACTCCTTGCTTCGAACAAGTCTCTCCTGTGGTTTCCCTATTCGCATACCCTTGGACGTGGCCAACGAGGTTAGTATGTCATGGCTAATTTCGTCTACCTGTTTAGAGAATTCTTGAACCACTGTGTCGGACAGCCAGCTCACAGTGTCCTCATCAACAGTACTTAGGATATAGAGTAATGTGCCCGTAAGCATGGCGTATTTTTTGAGCATATCATTGTCAACATGCTCAGGTAGATCCCTGTCAGTATGATAGTAGGTATACGGCCACGATGTCAAGCCAACCATTGGAATATCAAAATCTGGGGAGTTGAATATGTAGTAGTCACTACCCCCGCTGAATGGGATTATGTCCCAACGGAATTTCGCAACGCCTCTGAGACCCGCAAAAAGCTCGTCATTCTTAACTAGATATCTCATCAGCCATCGGCACAAAGGCCCAATGTAGGAATAATTTGCAAGAGAAGGCATTACTGCAAGCATTGAACCGCCTGTCTCTTCTTGATTGTTCCCAATCATATCCAGATTGACTCCCCCGACAATCCTGTCGATGGTCCCCTGTTCGCGTCTATGCTTAAGATACGCTACTGAGCCTAGGTATTCCGGCATATAGAGAAAAACGATGCTGCGTTTGGGTATCGACATGGATTCATTCTCAGCCAATGCTGCAAACGTGCGTGCCAGCTCCATTGAAGTTGCAACGCCAGACGCATTGTCAACCGCACTCGGTTTGGGATGGTCAAGATGAGATGTTACAATTGCTTCTTGTTCGGTTTCTCCTTGGATTCGAGCCTCTACTATGGAGAATCTGGATTCTTTGAAGGTAGCATCTACTGAAGCACGAACCGTTATACGATCGTTTTGCAGGTAGTTTCGAAGGGCATCGCCATGAGATGGGGAAATCACAAATCCAAAAGCTCGCTCTTCTTCCCCATACCACCAGAAGCTTGAGTATAGCAGGCATTCTGCAAGTCGAGGTTCCCGATGAAGAGGTAGAGCTCCTCGTCTATCAGTCACGATTCCAATAGCTCCGAATTCGCTAACCGCTAACTTCCGAATATGATCCGGATTTGAACTTGTTAGAACAATTTTCCCTTCTACGTCTTTTCCTTCATAGTCGGACCGTGCTTTGCCTTCACCAACATCGAGAAGCTCGGTCTCTACAGCTTGTCCATCGGTACCCACAGAACGCTGAACAAGTGATAGTGGGGCTTCTTCAAAACTGGCCAATCTTCCATACGGCATGAGGTTCCTAAGTCTGAGATCAGAAATGCTTGGAGATATGATTTCTAGAGTTCCAGATTTCGGAACCCATTCTTTAGCAGAAGGAAAATTGTAGAACTGATGGTCATCTTTTGCAGGAAGCTCCAGTATGTTATACTCAATACCATGTTTATCAAAGAATTCTGTTACGATATCCACAGCATCAGAATAGCCAGGAGTTAGCTGTGTCCTGTGTGTCATCGCCAATCTGCGAATAACATCCTTTGCAGTTTGCGGATGAAACTCCTCATTGATTATTCTCTGAATTGTCATTGTTTTCACTTCCTGAAATTCTACTAACGATGGGTCACTGGATAAGGCAAATCTGTCTTGGACATCCCGAAAGTCTCAAGGTTGATTTTGTGGCCAAACGGGATCACAGAAAGCTCAAGCGAACCTACTCCAATTCGCCCAGATGGTTCCAGATTACCAGAATTATTGAACGATATGCCGTTTCCTCTAAGGAAAGTGGTGACATCCGTTCCAATCACAACTGCAGATTCATCTCTAAGCATAACTGCAGTATCATTGGTTATTCCAATCCCAGTTTTTGATGGATGCTCCGATAATGCATGGACTAAGCGATAAAATCGGTTTCTTGCTATGAAATGGGTATCTAGGACTAGATCCGGTAACAATGCCAGACCTTCCTTTATGGGTATCTCACCTTTTCTGAGAGCTTGACCAGCACCGCCCCCTGCAATCATAACTTCACTCATTGCCATAGCCCCCGCGCTTGTTCCCGATAGGACAATATCCTCACCTATCCGACCCTGCAATGCTGAGTGAAGGGGCGTGTCTTTGACTTTTCGTACCAAGCGTGATTGATCTCCGCCAACAAAGAAAATTGCATTTGCTTGGTTAACTTGTTCAATCGTATCCGAGTCTTTGCCGTCATCTCTGCTCAAGACACGGAGCACGGACACATCTGTGAAACCCATGCTTTCAAATTGGTGACAGTACGTCTCTGAAGTGCTTTCTGGATAGCTACTTGCTGTTGGAAAGATACGTATTCTTGAATCAGAGTCTAGTTCATTAGTGATAGCCAGAAAAACTGGCTCTCGCGGGTAAATGTCCTCGTTTCCTCCAATAAGAACAAACGTGGTAGACATTCTAGAAACCTCCATTTTCGCGAATCTTTCGAATCAAATCGATAGCGCCGTGCGGTTCGTTGGTAGTTACAAGAACCAAATCTTCCTTGCTTAGACTCTTCCTCAGTTCTTCCATTCCTTCCTCGAGAGTTGCAGCCACATCAAAGCACTCCCCACAGTCAAATACTGTTTCAGGATATTCAATGTCGTAAACAATTGCTTTCTTGTAATGTCGCGAAATGCCATTCAGTACTGTCCGTATTGCTTGAGTTGAAAGGCCACTAGGAAGGCGAAGCAAGCCGTAGACGTCCCCGAGATCCATTCGACGTTTGTACCTGCTGACAAATCTGCTTGCAATGCCTATGTTACTTGGTTTGGTTGCTAAATCGACAAACAAGTATCTATCTTGAACCTGAAAGAGGTTCATTGCCCCGGGCAGCTGTTCGGGGCTGTTGTTGAAAGTGAGGAGTGCATTCTTTATCTCACCTAGTTCAGCTCCGTTTGTATATGCTGCGGCTGCCGCAGCTAGAAGATTCTCAATATTGAAATGAGCTATGCCTTCAAATGTCAGTGGTGCATCTAGATAATTGATGAGCGGCAGTACTTTCCCCTGATCAATAAGAACAAGCATCTTTCCCATCACAGTAGCAATCAGGTGGTTCTCTTTCTGTATGGTATCAAATAGTGGATGATCAGGTTCTCGCGATATAATCACGATTTCTCCCTGTGTCTCAGAGATGATTTCATCAAATTCCGGAATTTGGGTGTTGATTATGAGTCTGCCCGAAGATCTGACGCGTCTCGAGAGCAAGCGTCTCCCATCGGTCATCCGTTCCTGTAAAACCGGGTAGTCTTCTCGTGATTCATAGGAATTAAGGACTATCGCGGTATCTACATCTCGATAGGCCAAACCTGAAGAAACAGAATCCAAGGCACTCTGTTCCAATATGGCAAACTCTACTCCAGGATCCCCCAGAACCATCTTGTGTCCTTCGTGATTTGCACCGGTCTCACTTGTGATTTTGTTACCTGCGATTCTAACACCTGTTGAGCATGCAAGCCCAGTTTGTTTACCACTCATTCGTAGCAAATGATTCAGAAGTGTTGCAACTATGGTTTTACCGTGACTGCCGGATATCGAGGCTATTGGAATCCTTAGCTCATCACTATTTGGATTAAGGTTTCTCAAAATCAGCTCTTCTACATCAGCCTGTTTGCCCCTGAAGGGATAGTGATAATTACGTACTTCTAATTGGGGCGATAGCGCGACTACGACACCGCGCCCCTCAGAAATAGGTTCTGATATGGTTTCTGCAATGATGTGTATCTCCAGCAATGAAACCCTCAAAGCACGCGCAATTCGCTTCGACAGAAAAGCATTGAAGGGATGAAATCGTTCAGTGACATCTTCAGCTGTTCCCCCAGCATTCATCGTAGCTACGCTAGCAAGGTCAATTACTTCACCTTCTGGCGGAATAGTCCCCGATGAGAAACCTTGTTTTGCCAAGGTCATTTCATAATCTAGGCCTGTCGAGATTGAGGAAAGAGCTGTCTCTTCATATTTTCCACGTGATGGTCGAGAATTCTCAATAGCTACGAGTTCATCAATAGTATGTTCGCCGTCACCAGTCACTCTTGGGGGTTTGTTTTTAATCGCAAATACCGAGTCTCCCACCAGAACTACTCGATAAAGATTGCCCGGAATCCAATTCTGTATCAGAACCTGATTTTCTGTTCTGCAGCATTCTCCGAATGCCCTTTTGAGTTCTTCTTCATTTTCCAAATTCGCATAGGTTTTTGTCCCAAAGGTTTCTTTCAGAGGTTTTATGACAACAGGATATCCTATTCTCTCTGCATAATCTATTGCCTCATCTATTGTTCCAGCCCTATAGCTGATTGGAACTTCGAAACCCATATCCCGGAGGATTTTCTCTAGTGTCGATTTGTAGACGGTTGTGTCTACCGCTAGAACACTTGTATGTTCGGGAATAGACCCCCACATGAGCCGACGATTCTTGCCATATCCATATTGAACAAGTTCCCGATGGATCTGATAATGGGGTATATTCAGATCTTCAGCCTTCGATGCTATTAGTCTGGTATTCATTCCTACGCCATGAGTCCTCACGAAATAACTGTAGGATTTCTTCCAATCATCAACGATTAATTCTTCACCCATGAATATTCGATTCAGAATATCAATGACATGTCGTGTCGCCTCAGCTGTTGCTTCCGGAAAATTGGTTTCTATGAAGAGGGTTAGCCCATCAGATTCTGAACTCAGAAGTCGGTATTGAAACGGGATTTTCCTCTCTTTGGCAACAAAATACGAGGCTATACTCACCAGTGCTTCTGAAAGTACCATATCTTCTGAATCAATGGGGCAGTTGGAAAACGATGAGTTCGGACCAGCTACTTCGCCCATAGTTTGATGAATGATGTCCTCTTCTTCGGTGGTTAGTGAGACAAGTATGCCTTGAGAGTTCGAATATGTATTGGGCCCATGATATTCAATCAGGGAATCGAGTTCGAGTATCACAACCCCCGACCTCCAGCCATTTCTTGATTCCTGTACTCAGATATGGCATCGTATACTGTTTCAAAGCTTTCAAAATTCACAAAAATGAGTTCGTCTTCTACTGAATTCTGCAAAGCCCGTTTAATGGCTCCAGGTTCTATAGAATAAGAGTGAATGTCTTTTTCGGACATTCCTGCGGAGAGCAAGCTTTCTTGCAAGATTTGTGCTAGTTCGCCACGTTCCCGTCCCCGGGTGTTTTTGTCCTCTTTGAGGTAGACTTTATCGAACGTGTCAGCTACAATTTTCATTATCTCTCGATATTCCGTATCTCTGCGGTT
Source organism: Candidatus Lokiarchaeota archaeon (assembly GCA_014730275.1). Lineage (NCBI taxonomy): Archaea > Promethearchaeati > Promethearchaeota > Promethearchaeota archaeon. Next base: position 140,270 of record WJIL01000006.1, read on the forward strand.
CCCGGGTAAACAGATCGCCCCAGTAAGTCTTGCTAACCCCCATCTCTTTTTCAGTTTAAACAGGAATTTTGAAACCAGCTCCATAGCAGCTTTGTTGTGTGCATAATCGATAAACACATTGAATGAACCAATTCGTAGCATATTGCTTCGACCGGGATTCAATTCGGGAGTAGGAGCAAAAGATAGCAAACCAGCACGTATCGTATCAAGGCTCACATCCATTGCATGTGCAATTGCTGTTGCTGCCAACGCATTCTCAATGTTAAAGTCGGCAATTCCTTCAAAGGTGATTGGTACTGAATCAACCGCAACCAAAGGGAGCAATCTTTGCCCGTCATGTATGCTGATGGTTTCATCCCGAATTGTAACATACGGCAAGTCTTCGTCCTTGAATTTGTTCAGTCGTTGATTTTGGGGGGATTGACTGAATCCGATTTTCTTTCCACCAAAACGCTCTGATTGTTCCCAAACTAAATCATCATCGCAATTAACTACAGCCCAACCATCAGGATGCGTGACTTCATAGAGCAAACCTTTGACTTCAGCCATACCTTCAACGGTTTCTATACCATGTTCTCCCAAGTGTTCCTCCGTAACATTTAGCACCGTTGATATGTCAGCCTGATCAAATCCCAGCCCCCGTTTGAGTATCCCACCTCTAGCTGTTTCGAGAACCGCAGCATCAGTAGTAGCATCCTTGAGGATAACCTCAGCGGACCATGGCCCGGTACAGTCGCATTGCAAAATTCGAGAACCGCGAACATAGATTCCTTCAGTGGTAGTTGTACCCACGTCATACCCCGCCAGTCTCAATATATGGGAAACCAATAGCGTTGTTGTAGTTTTGCCATTCGTTCCGGTTATGGGAATAATCGGAATTCTGGAATCCTTTTCATCCGGGAAAAGCTGTGAGACAATTGCCTTCCCAGGTTCTCTAGCTTTTCCCTGCCTTGGATGAATATGCATCCGCAGTCCTGGGCTTGCGTTTATTTCGATTATTCGCCCCCCATTCTGATACCAGCTCTCAGTGACATTGGGAGCAATAACATCAACACCACAAACATCCATGCCTAGCAATCTTGCAGCACGGATGGCAATAGTCTCATTAACAGGATGTATTTCGTCGGTTTTGTCGATTGCTACCCCGCCTGTACTCAAATTCGCGGTAGTCTTGAGTATGACTTTTCGTCCTTGTTCAGGAGTAGAATCCAAGTTCAATTGCTGTTTCCGTAGACAAAGACGGGTCTGCTCATCAATTGTAATCTTGGTCAAAGGGAGTTCATGACCTTCTCCTCGCATCGGATCTGCATTCACCTCGTCAATGAGCTCCTCTACCGTATGCTCACCGTCACCGGTAACCGATGCTGGTTTTCTCTCAGAAACAGCCACTACCTTCTTTCCGACAACTAATACACGGTAATCTCTGCCTTCCACATGTTCCTCTATGAGAACTTGGTCGGAGAAATTTCTGGCTGAATCAAACGCCTTTCGTGCAGATTCTACAGATCTAAGATTCGTAGTTGCTCCTCGCCCCTTGCTGGAATCCACAGGCTTGATTGCAAAGGAACCATCAATATCTTCGATTACCGCTTTGCCTTCGTCCCAAGTTTCTACAGCTGAACCCTCGGGAACAGGCAACCCACCCATCTTGAGGACATCTTTAGTCATTGATTTTAATTGTGCAATTTTCATGCCCACAAATGAGGTGGCATCTGTGGTGGTAGCTTCTATTTTCCGATTCTTGGCGCCATAACCAAGCTGTACTAGGCTATAATCATTGAGTCGCATCGAGGGAATCCCTTTCTCGTCCGCAGCACTAACAATAGAGTCTGTGCTTGGTCCCAAGGAGTATTTGTAATAATCGCGCTCTAGCGTTTCTATGATACCACCAAAATCAACTGGTTCATCAGCGTTCATTGCATTTAGAACATAGACAGCATCGTAGGCTGCGTTACTAGCTACCTTCTCGGTGTCCATTTCAATGACATACTCATAGCAACTCTCGATTTTCTCGATACTCCTAACCACCTTGTGTTCATTTCCCGTTGCCTCAGTCAAGAGGGCAGCTGTGAGATTTGGTAATAGCGGCCAAAGTGGAAAACCATCTTCCCGTTTCTCAAAATTCGGTTCTTTCAGGTCCAAGTGCGATTGTAACTCAGAAAGTATTTTCCGATATTTACCCACATTAACAACATCATCATCCCCCGTTTCTACTTGTGGTTTTATTGTGGACCGTTCAGGTGCGTATACACTTGGACCTAAGTAAATCCGAACATCAACTACTTTCAAAACCCACAATTCCTTTGATATGTTTCAACAAGCCTGCCAATCATTTTGGACTAACTAGAACTCGGCAATAGCCTCAAGCATTCTGCTTCTCACATATAGGCTCTTTTCGATAGTTAAATATTCTATGACTGCGGCTTAAGAGAAATAACTGTCAGAAAGAAACACGAAACAGTTCAATGGGGCAAAAAAAGGGAGAGCCCCCGAGTTATCCCAAGGGGGCTACTCCTCAGCCATGATTGATATCGTATCTTCCTGTTTTTCTGAACCGTTGACCAGCGTAGGTTTCTCATGATTAAGCCCATGTCGAATGACAGCTGCTCCTGAAAGAGATATAATTCCACACAAGGTGAGGGTAAGGGGGAAGCCCGCAACTCCAATTAGCCAGCCGAAGAACACAATCTGTGGGATTGCTAGCAATGTTGAAATAGTAGGAGATAGAGAGTACAGACTGTTACGAATTTTGTTGGGTACCACATCAACCATTTCCCGCTGAGTCAGGATTTGGGCGAATCCCCCAAAGAAGCCTGTCACTGTGAAGGTTATGGCCATCATTGTAATGGGGAGGATACTTGACGAAGGCACTTGTAGAACCACGAGATCCGTAAACGGAAACAGGAACGTCACCATGTTGCTGCTGGGGTCTGGTGGGAGAAACTGCATTATCGCTGCAAATGCAATATAGAACACAAAGCCGACACTTTGCAGAACTCGAAATCGTGGAATCCACGTCTCGGGATCGAATCTTTTGCTCCAGACACCGCTTCGTTCCTGAGATATGATTCCTGCAAAGAACAAGAGAGTCCTGAAGCTTGAAACAGCAACATCAGTCAATAGATAGCTGAAATACATCGGGAACAGTATGAGTTGGCCCCAAACAGTCGAAGTGCTCATCACGATGGTTCCGCCAAGGATGACATACAGAATCCATTTGTCACTGAAGAGATACCGAACGCCGTCCTTCAGAACACCAGTATACTCCTCAAGTGAGGGTTTGTCAGGTCGAACCGCTTCTACTTCTGGGAAATCCTCAATGGCCAACATGACAACGATGGCAATTATCCCACAGAGAACACCCTGCAATTGGAATACCCACGCCCTTCCCAGAATAGCAGCGAGAATGCTTCCAGGAATGAGAGCGGCAGTAGAAACAATTTGAAACAACATTCCGACCCGCCCCCACAGAACGCCAAACTGTTTCCTTTGCTGATCGCCAGGCATCGCAGCAGTGTAGTTGTTGTCAAACCACGCTTGAAAGGCTCCACTCAATTGGGAATTTCCTATTCCTTGGAGACCATAAATGGCTATGAGCAGTACAATAGGAGTACCTGAGGTCACAAACGAGGTCAGATAGAAACCCGCGGCAAAACACACGAAAGCAGAACTAATTATGTACCGTTGGCCAATCCAATCTCCGATAGCACCAGTAGGATAATCTAGACCCGTCTGAACAGCCAGCTGAACAGCCACAAGAATACCAACAACACTTAGTCCTTCAATGTAGGATCCGTTTCCAACTGCTTCAGCCACGAAAATTGTGTAGAATGTTGTGCTCAGTGTTACAGTAGCTGAAACCAGTGGAAGGAATAAAGCTAGGGTCTTAGCTAGATCCAATATCCGATCGTTCGCATCCTTGAGGCCGAAGAATCTTTCTAGCGTGCTCATGAATTAAGCCTCGTACAGTAATTGTACATTATTACATTTTGTTCGGTTATGTTACATTTAAGTCTTTGTTTCACAGCCATATCCTTGAGTGTTGCTTCGGTCATGGATTCATCCTCAAGACATAGTTGTCTGGTCACCAATCAAGAAGAAAGTGCAAAAATGTGACCAGATTTGCGGTCATTTTTGGGCTAAGGTAATACCAAACTGGTGCAGGTAATACTTGACAATCATACCTTATCTCGAAAGAAACTGAAAGCTAGGATACTGCGTGACACACAAGCTCGCCCATCACATAAGACATGTTTCGGCGAAATAGCTCTACTCATCGATGTATTTGGTTGGAACCTTTGTTGCAGTGCTTACAAGCTCACTTGCAGCCTTGGTATATCTCATTATTTTGGACATTGATCCTTGGAGTTTGAATTTCCTAGCCATCAAGCCGCGAATTGGCCCTATTTCACCCTGAAACAGCGATTTCCAGTTCTTGTATGGACCAGAATAAGTGAACTCTGCGGATTTGTCGCCCTCAACCATTTCTGCATCCCTGCACTTACCATGCCAAAGATCCAAATAGAAGCTGATTGGTTCTTCTATGATCTCACCGTCAGCTTCCACCTCAAAAATGAAGTCGCCTTCCCAATCACTTGCAGCGTCCTCATAATCCTCATTTTCGTTGAGAATCTCTTTGTATCGCTCAATCCACTCCTGCGAAGGAAACACAAGTTTCTCATCATTCATGTCACATCACCTGTGAGTATCAATCAGGAGAATAGCACATTCCGGGTGATAAGGGTTCTGAAAAGCAATCAGGTTGTTTGGCTTCTGCTCCCACTAGAAGTATTCAATTTCCTTGCGTTGTTCGGCATGCTATTTTAGGTTCAATCAAGTATAGTTATCATTTACACACTATGTCCGTGCATCTCCATGATGGTGGTGTCCCATGAAAGAAAACCAATTCATTCTCATTTCACTTGTCCTCCTTACCGCATCATTAATTCCCATAGAAGGAGCAAGCATGCTGCAATGCCGATCGCATGGTATCTACTAAAAGCAAAGCGAAAATAGAGGTGGAAGACTCTTTGTTGTTCGAGGTGCAAGAGTTCCGACTAGGTGAACCTCTTCAAAACTTGTCTCGAAGAAAGCACCTCTAGCCCCAATGCAGCGGCTAGCTCCTTAGCTTTCTGGATACGGCCTACTTCTCTCGGCATGTGAGCATCACTACCAAAAACAAATTCGCATCCTGCCTCTTTGGCCAGTTCAAGAAAGCTTTCGTTTCGCGGAGGGTAGCGAGAGCTAAGCTCCACAAGCACATCGTTAGATGCAAGTACTTCAGCAACTTTCCTTCCATCCTTCTCTTGATACGAGGTTAGATATCCATCGTAATGACCAAGGATGTCAAACTCATGATGTGATGCAGCCCCAGCGACTGCTGACGCCCACGTACGGGAGTCACTTCCCCAGTGAACAGAACCGATGAGTATGTCAAATTGCTCTCTTCCTCCAGCAACCTCAGCCAATTCTCCATCGGAAAGGATATCCACCTCGGCCCCGTCCAGGATTTGCAGCCTCCGAGTAACAGAACGTAATCGTTCAATTTCCCGTCGGCGTTGTTGAATAAGGCCTAAACCGCCTCTTTGTGAGCCACGAGAAGGCCAAAAATGATCCGTGATGGCTATGATTGCAAGTCGTCTCTCTTTGGATTTCGTGACAATTTCCTCAATCGAGGAGGAAGCATCCGAGTACTCGGAATGAATATGAAGATCGTATCGTTGGCCTGGCATCGAGCCACACCAGCTTCAGCCTCAATATAACTGCGTTCATAGCCGATGTTTTAGAATAGTAAATGCTTCAGCATCCTGATGGGTAGTATGACCTCTAAATGGTTATATATCAGCTCAAAGAATATTATGTGGCGTAAAAGACTTCGCCATGCCAAAGACTTGGGAGTACTGGTGGTTGTTCCTTAGTTCTGCGGCTATTCCGTTCAAACATGTCCAACTCGCAAAGTGGGGAAATCAAGGGATGAAAATTCTGCTTGTTGATGACGAGGCCAACCTTCTTGATATGACAAAGATATTTCTTGAGAAAGAAAATGAGAGGTTCAATATTGATTCCACAACCTCTGCCAAGAAGGCCCTTGATTTTCTCAGTGAGAATGATTATGATGTCGTAGTCTCTGATTACGCGATGCCAGAAATGGATGGGCTAGAACTACTAGAAGAATTGAGAAAGGAAACGGATATACCATTCATTCTATTCACTGGCCGGGGACGAGAAGAGGTTGCCATGCAAGCTCTGAATCTTGGAGCAGACAGGTACCTCCAGAAAGGCCATGATGTGCGTGTGGCATACGGTATGCTGGCAGATGCAATCATTCAGGAAGCAGAACACTACAAATCAGAGAACAAGCGGAGGAGAGCTGAACAACGGTACAAACTCATTGCCAAGCATATGCCCAACGGAATTGTTCACATTCTAGATCAAAACCTGCGATTTGTGTTTAGTGCGGGGGAAATGCTGGATAAAATAGGTCTTTCAAATGAAGAACTGATTGGCAAGACTGTTTCAGAAGTGCTTCCAGAAGATACAGCAAAAATGGTTGAAAGCTATTATCAGAGAGCGTTGAAGGGAGAACCGGTCACCTTCGAGGGAGACTATGCGGGAAAGCATTTCCTGCTTAATGTTATTCCTCTTGAAGAAAATGCGGGTGAGATGGAAGGTATTCTAGTTTTAGCAGTAGATATCACTGAGCGTAGGAGCATGGAGGAGGAAAGGGAACGGCTCATTGGCGAGCTGCGAACCATTAATAAAACCATCGTAGCTGCGAGCCGGACAAAAGGTGTGAATAAGATATGTCAAATGATAGCAGAAACCGTGCACCAGCTCAACAAAGATAGTATTGTTGCTACAACTCTTTACAATCGGGAAACAGAGAGGGTTACTTTACGAGCTCTAGTAGGTCCAGGAGAGATTCGAAATAGAATTCTGAAACTATTTGGGGATAGGATAACCCAGATATCTCTGGATCCCAATGAGATGGGAGAAGCCTCTCATCTCTATACGACAGGGAAATTAGAACGAATACCTGGAGGCATTTACACCCTCATGGCAGGTAAAGCTTCTCAAACTCTCTGTAACACCGCCGAGAGAATAATGGGCATTGATTCTGCTTATGCTATCGGCTTTGCACTAGGAGACAAGCCCTATGGTGGGATAACAATACTTCCGCTAAAAGGCCAAGAAGTCCGACACAAGTCCGCAATTGAAACCCTCACCAGCCATATCTCTGAAATTCTTCAGCGAAGGCAAACAGAAAAAGAGCTTAGACAAAGTGAAGCCATCCATAGAGCAATATTCGAAAATACCGGAACGGCTACAGCATTTCTGGAGGAAGACATGACAATTTCACTGGTGAACTCAAAGTGCGAAGAATTGAGTGGGTACTCGAAGGAAGAAATAGAGGGTAAAATGAAATGGACGAAATTCACACGAGAAGAAGACCTCGAAAGAATGAAGCGATATCACAAGCTGAGAAGAAAAAACCCTGAATTGGTTCCTAACAGGTACGAGTTTCAATTTGTCACGAAGAGCGGCGAAATAAGACTTATTGATTTGTTCATATCAATGATTCCTGGAACCAAGAAGAGCATCGTATCACTAGTTGATATAACGGAATACAAAGATGCTCAGAAGGAGATTGAGAATCTCAACTCATTGCTAATGGCAATCAGAAACATCAACCAAGTCATTGTACAGGAACCAGACTTCAAAATCATGCTTCAGAAGATATGTGAGTTCCTTGTGGAAACACGAGGTTACCTTGGTTGTTCTATTGCCTTTTTTGAAGAAGATGACAATCATATCCGTCCACTTGTCAGTACGGGGAAGCTTCGGAAAAGCAAAGAGTGGGCCATAACACCTGAAGGCGAAGGTACAGCTCCGGACTGTGTGATGCGTACCCTCTCAACATCCGAGATGCAAGTTATTGAAAACACAATGGCATGCACAGATTGTTCCTATATCTTTGGCGAAGGACAATGGCATAGAAATATCGTAATTCCAATGATATCAAATGAAAAGCCAGTAGGCCTTCTTCGTGTAGTTGTAAGCAGACAGGTTCGGTTGAAGGAACAAGAAAAGAACATACTACAGGAAGTGGCAGGCGATATCCTGTTCGCAAGAGAAAAGCATGAAGCTGAGCTTAGGCTCAGACAAAGCGAGAGAAGAGCTCGGAGTATCATGGAGGCATCACTGGATGGTATTGCTCTTCTTGACAGGGAAGGTCGGGTACTTGACTGTAATACCCGATACGCAGCGCGTTTTGATAAGAAGTCTGATGAAATAATAGGAAAGACACCTTGGAAACTACATCCTGATGTTAGCGCAAAAAGAAAAGAAGCACTGGAAAG
>WJIL01000007.1 GCA_014730275.1 Candidatus Lokiarchaeota archaeon
GCTGGTTGCACACGACTTGACCACCACATATAGGGGGCTCGTCGCATATGCTCACGAAGCCTTTATCGAAGACTTCGGCTGGCCCCCTCATATATGGGGGTTGCGAACCCTGCGCCCCCTACAGTTATGGGTAGCCCCCCCCCTGAACGGTTACTGATGATTTACACAGAAGGGAGAGAAGAAATTATGCACCTGGATACTAAAGAATCGATGAAGCTAAACAAGCTCATTCATTGGGTGAAGAAAGAGCTTCTGTCAGATGAAGCTCAGAAGGATGACCCAGTGCCCTTGTTTATTATTGATGAAGTGACTGTCGAGATAAACTTCGTTCTCACAGGTGAAGGCGAAGGCGGATTTGATCTAAGAGTTGTAAGGGCAGGCGCCAAAGTCGGTGAGGAGCGGATTCAGAAGGCGGTAGTGCATATGAGACCTATAGTACCGTATGAGGATCTGAAAGCCAGACTTGCAGAAGAGCACCTTGTAGAACTAGAAGAAGTAGCCGCAAGAGCACTCATCAAGGGCCGAGCTTGGTCAGGAGAAGATATCCCAGAACGTGAGTGATTTGAGGGTAGACAATGGCACGTCCTATTGAGCTCATTTTGGACAAAGAAGAAGACGAATTAGACAAGGCCTCTATTAGAATAATCGGCCCCAATCGAGAGTCAGCGACCGAGTCCTTTGATTTGATCTGGCGTGACAAAGAAATCTGGGAGGCCGTATTCCTTTCTGCTGAGTTGAATGCTAGAGATCGAAATACTTGGCCAACGGGAAGGGCATTCAAGAAAGCAACAGAGATCGGCTTGTTTGATAAAGGTCGGCCTGCCACAGATCGCTTGAAGATTATTGGACAGAAATTGTATGGGGCTGTATTCTGTACTCAAGAGATTAGAAGTACTTTTGACTATCTACTTTTGCAAAGCGATGAAATACCCATTGTAGAACTCCATATCCAAGCTAGCGGCAGCATCCTTCAAGCGTATCCCTGGGAGCTGCTACACAATGGCCAGGACTTTCTTTTCAGAGGCAGGCGAGCAATATTGGTTCGGCATGTTGACTTAAGACAGTCAGTCACTCCAGTTGATCTAGCAGAAATGCTAGAAGTAGTTTACATCGCTCCCCGTCCAGATATGACATCTTACCCGAAATACGAAAGCCTACCTCCTCACACCAGCGACAGGCTTCCTGTGGAGGAGTTGAGTCGAGAGTATCCTAACGTCTTCAATGTGCATAGCTTACCTGTCAACACACTTGATGCCCTACACAATCACCTCAAGAGATCTGAGCAAGCAACACATGTCGTTCATATTGATACACATGGCGACTTTGGATGGTTATGTGACGAATGTAGGTCATTGAATACACCTGGTAGCAAGATTTGTTTCACATGCAAAGGACCTCGGTCGCCTGACCACAAAAGTCGAGGCTTTCTAGCTTTTGAAGCAAGCAGTGGAGAGCTAGAATGGATCGACGGAGATGATCTCGGCCTTAGACTACATAGGAGAGGCATCCCAATAGCTGTTCTTTCAGCCTGCAAGTCAGGATTTGTTGCTGGAAGAAGTACTTTCAATAGCGTAGCGGGCGCGTTGATCAAGCAAGGTATTCCGGCCGTAATAGCAATACAGCTATCTATTGACACACAGCAATCCAAGAAACTCTCCGCGATTCTCTACGAGATGTTAACTTTTGGTGCACCATTGACGGAAGCTGTAGCCGAAGCCAGGATAGGTCTATCCGATGAATCCTGGTATCGTCCTGTTCTCTATTTGAGAACCGACATAGACAACTACCGGGGCAATGTGCTCCAGCCTGTAACCTCGATGGGCAGATCTCTAGATTCATATGAATTGGCTAAAGAGCTTGCAGAGTGGAAAGTAGTCCATCACGAATGTCAAGTCTTGCTTGATGCAATTGATAAGCCACTTAGTTCTATGACTGAGTGCTACTGGAAACCCGATCCCGATGGAGCTAGACTTAACGTAGCCGGCATTGAGTGGCGAGAGCATTGCATGCCTCAATCAAAAGATATTCCGAGCGGGTGGAATTTGAGATATGCGCAAATCCCCATAATTGGCAGTTTGCCGGTGCAAGCCTCAGAGTTTAGAGACATTTCGAGAGAGCTGATGAAAGTAAAACCTAGCAGTGATGAGTTCAGGAAAGTCTACGGACGAGTTCGAGAGCTTCGTGGTGTCCTTTGGAGGTTATTGACTGTTGCAGATGATAGAATACGAAAGCTAATAGATTTACTTCATCCAGGAGACTGAATTTGTGACAGGGACAGATATCACACAGTTGAAGTCGCGCTACGTCGCTTTCATGCGAGAAGTGGAAGAGCTAGAGAAACAAGATGCTCTCGAGAAAGCAAGTATTCTCGTGAGAGATATCCGACAAGCTGGAAGCATTGTGATTGACCAAGAGCAACAAGAGGAACTCGAGAAATTGATCGTCAGACTCGGGGACGTCATTTTTGATCTTTCCGGAAAGTATCCGCTTATGCGCCTCGACCCACTCTCACCTCGTGGGGTCTGGCTGCGCCAGCTTGGTTTCAAGCTAGACCCATTCCTATATACAGATGGTGGATCTGATCCCTATCTTCAGGAGTATTTCTACAAGGTATCAGGCTTCTTTGATATTCTTGGTAGTCCGTACAGACTCGGCGTTGTTATTGTTTTCGGACCGCCAGGAAGTGGAAAGAGTAGTCTAAGGAATGTCGTAGCGCAAATGAGTCGCACTGAAGGAGTCCTATCAGTTGTGTATCGGGACTTTGGTCCGTTGGTGGATGAAATTCGGCAGGGAAGGGAAGTACAGATATACAACCACATTGAGCAGATACTGAAAGCGGCCATCAGAACCCTGGATGCAGAGCTGCGGTCAGGAACTATAGCATTGACAGAATCTGGCGAGTTAGATCAAGTCATTCGAGATCAGTTATGGTATTACGTTTCCGCTTACGAAGAGGATCCAATCATAAAACGCAATCTTAGGAGCTCTCTCAAGCCTGAAGAAGGCTTATCGGGAGAGTTGCCTATAGATCCCCGCGAATCCTTGGCTCGTTTTTGCCGGTACGTGACTGAGTTGTTTAGACTTCAAAGCATTTACTTCTTGGTTGACCCAGACGATGGTATTTCAAGCGATGAAGATATAGCCTGGCAAGTATTGGAACCTTTGCTCTCGAAGCGCCGTCTTTTGGAATTCTCAGACAATAGCGTGGCGTTCAAGTTCTTTCTCGATAACAGGTTTCTAAGCCGTGTTCTAGAAACTGCCTGGATCAATCAGGAACAGAGCCAGATCCTCTACTCCCTCGAGTGGTCAGACGAGGAGTTGCATCGTCTCTTGAGGGAACGACTGAGACTCTGCAGTGATCGTAAGCCACCGTACTTGAGCCTTGGGCAAATATCGATTGTGGATGATCTGGACCACCAGGTGGTTAGACTTTCTAGAGGCACCCCTCGTGAATTAGTGGTCATCTGCAATAAGCTCTTCAACGAGCATTGTCGACTGTCACCAATCAATCGAGAGCATATCTTGATCACAAGACAAGAAGTACAGAATGTACTAGGAGCCTTTAGGGACAAGGCAAAACCATCGTCCTTGGGGGAGTTAATCACTCAAGGCGAAAGTAGCCGCCTGGAACTCAAACCAACGATGCGATACCATTTGCGTGCCCGGAGAAGAGATAGCAAGGTAGACAAGGAAATAGCCAAGACCTTATGCGCTCTAATGAACACTGAAGGCGGAACGCTTATCATTGGCGTTGATGATGAAGGTCGAGCCGTGGGACTTGACAAAGATATGGCAACGCTGAGCAGAGGCAGAAAAGATAGAGATGGATTCGAGAAAGCATTTGCTGATTTAGTCGTGCGGTACCTGGGGCGTAAGCCGCAACTCTATATCGAAACAGGTTTCGACGAATACCAAGGCAAGACTGTCTACATTGTTCAAGTAGATCCAAGCCCGGAGCCTGTTTATTGTCTGTTCGATGGACAACACGAGTTCTATGTACGGGCCCTTACTACCACAAGAAGACCAGATGCCAAAGAGTTTTTAGAATACATAAATGAACACTTCTATGCTCAAAGATGAAGAAGCGATCTCGAAAAAGGGCTGCAATGGGTAAAAACATCGAAGTTTATGAATCCCGAATACATATGCTAGCTCACCAGCAGGAGTACACTCGAATAATAGAGTTCATCGAGGACGTCGAGCGCGGTATGAGTAATATCTTCTTCTTGAATCTATTTGCACCGAAGGATTTTGGTAAAGCGGCATTGATTGAACTGTTGTGGGAGTGTCACGAAAGCACTCTCCCTGTTAGTCTTGTCCGCGTAGCGGATTTTCATAGGGAGAGTGATCAGGGTTTTGCTTTGTGTGAATTGTTGGTCAAAGTCATCAATGACATCAGCTTTCGTCTGCCTCGGCGAGTTATCTCTTTGCCTCCCGGCTATGAAAACCTGGAAGAGGAAAGACAACTTGCTGATATGATTTTTCAGCTTATCTCAGGTGCTAAGAGGTTCAAGAAAATAGTGTTGCTATTGATAAGCGACTACGATTTGATACCTGAGGACCACAGACGTTGGTTTCAGAGAGAAATCCTTAATCGCTCAGCTTTGGAAAGAAATGTCGCTGTCATACTAACCAGTGAGGTTGCACTGAGATTTGAGAATCTCGAAATCCGAATGCGCTTGGAGAATCTAGAACTTCTGGAGTTGGATCCCAAGATAATATCTCAAGTCTTGCCCAAGTATGCAGAGCTGGCTACTAAGATTTACCGAATCACGGGAGGGCTGCCTGTGCTCATAGAAGATTTCGTAGAGCAACTTGAAACTTCTCAAGTGGCAACTTCTGCCGATTTTCAAGCCCACTCCCAGGAGTTGGTCGAAAAGTATTACCGAGCATACGTTGAAGAGAAAGTCTTAGCAAGTCTGGCTTCTACTACACGGAAAACTCTGTTGACTTTGTCGCTCCTACGCCGATTTGATGTCAAGGTGTTGAGAGAACTCTTACCGCAATTGCTGCCTGATTCTTATCAGGATTATGGAGTAGCTGATTACCTTGACTTGATCGACCGGATGCAGTCTTGGGTCCAATGGCGCAGGCAAGGTGGATACATGTTGAACCCAGCATTCCGGATTATGCTTCAAGGGTACACTTTGACCATCAAGCCCGATCTGTATGAGAGAGTAAACCGGGTAATAGTTAGTCTGTACCAGAAATGGCTAGAAAGAGAATACCGAGAACACTATCTCATTGAGCTACTGTACCACATACTAGTTCTCCACAGATTCAATGAGAAGTGTGGGCTTTTTCCGGTTCAGGATGAGATGAATCAGGCTACGCTTGTTGAGGAATTGCAGGAGTATTTGCCAATAGGTGACTTGCGTCGCCTTGGAGAAGTTGAACTGGATTCACTTCGCAACTCACTAGAGCAAGATCCCGACCTAAAAGATCGTATCTCAGGAGAATTCCAGCCTGTGATTGAGAATCTAGTTAATGGGCGTGTCGAAGGAGCCTATTGACACTGTTCCCCACCTTTCGACACCTGAGGTTTCGGGCTTCTTCTATCCCGAAAGTGCAAATCCCTGTCTGTTACTCGACAAGGTGGGAGATACCAGGAGCCCAAACTCATCGGCTAGCTCAATTTGGCAGAGCAGGGGACTCTTAATCCCTTGGTTGTAGGTTCGAGTCCTACGCGGGTCACCTTCATCTGGCC
>WJIL01000008.1 GCA_014730275.1 Candidatus Lokiarchaeota archaeon
GGACGACTATCTCTATTGGCAAGACACGGACAAAAAGATTCTTTGGCGCATCAATAACATGATCAAAGAAACCACGCGAAACCCATTTGAAGGCATTGGCAAGCCTGAACCCCTTAAACATGCTCTTTCGGGATATTGGTCTAGACGCATCACCGAAGAACATAGATTCGTTTACAAAGTTTTCAAAAACTCCCTTCACATCGCTCAACTTCGATACTACTACTGATTCTATCTCTGATGCCAACAGCAGGATCGGGAAATACACCGAACACCAGGCTGACCAACTGCTGTAATTCAGAAACTCTCCGAAAATCCTGATCGTATATACTTGACACCTCGGTCAAAATGTGTATTAATACACACCATGGATAGCCGTACTATTATCAAGATTCTAAAGCGTAATGGTTGGCACGAAGTGGCCAAAGCTGGCTCTCACACTCAGTTTCGGCATCCGGACAAAAGGGGTCGGGTTACCGTTCCACACCCGAACAAGGACATCCCCGCGGGTACTTTGAAAAGCATTGAGAGGCAATCGGGACTCAAATTTAATTGAGGTGTAAATATGGCAAACTATATTGCGATTGTACATAAGGACGCCAAGAGCGAGTTCGGCGTTTCGTTTCCAGACTTTCCGGGCTGCATTACAGCCGGTAAAGACATCGATGAAGCCAAGGATATGGCTCAGGAAGCACTTACCCTTCATATTCAAGGCTTGCTCGAAGATGGTGAAAGACTCCCGGCCCCTTCAAAGCTTGAGGAAATCATGGCCGATCCCGATTTCAGTGATGCCGTGGCTTACTTAGTCGTCGATGTTCCTGATACTAGGCCCCGAACGCTTAGGGTTAATATCACTGTTCCGGAAATGACACTTAAACAGATTGATGCAGCAGCCAAAAAGCGTGGAATGTCGAGGTCGTCGTTTCTCGTTCATGCTGCCCAGAATGCCATTCAGTCTAACCAATCATCTATGTAGTCGCGGATGATTAGGCTTCCCGCCACGAACCAGGGGCAGATTGATAACTTCTTACACCACGTTGGGTAATTGCAGCGACCTGCCTTCGGCGGCCTGTCATCATACGAACTTGACGGCGTCATCAGTGTTTGATAATTTTTGAATACACAGATAGATTTTGGATTTCAGTCTCAATCTCATACAGGAGAGAAGACATGGAAACGGGAAACATCAAGGAACAAGCTCATGAGCTCTTAGAGAAATTGCCTGACAGCGCAACCTGGGAAGATGTCATGTACCGGATCTATGTCCGCCAAGCCATTGAGGCTGGGATCAAGGATAGCGACGAGGGTCGGACAGTCGGAGTAGAAGAGGTACGAAAAAGGTTTGGCCTGTCCACATGAAGATTCAGTGGACCAGCAACGCCATTGATCAGCTGGTTAACATCTACGAATACATTTCTCTGAACTCACCCACCTATGCTATGCGAATGGTCGATAGACTGACCCGCCGCTCAGAGCAAATTGCTGATCAACCGCTGTCCGGCCGAAAAGTCCCCGAATATGATGTTGAAGATGTTCGCGAATTGATTGAGAAGCCTTACCGGATAATTTACCGAATACAGCAGGATAAGATAGACGTCGTAGCCGTCATCCACGGAGCACAGCTACCTCCCGAAGAAATCTAGGTTTATCAGGTGCTCTTCGGCATTCGTTCAAGTTCTGGAAGTTCTCGCTGTAGCTACACCCTTCGCAACATGTACTCTTAGTCCCTGGGTTCAAGATTCTACAATGTCCGACGAAAGAAATGTGTACCATCTTTCAATTCAGGAAAACCGATCCACTGCTCCTAGCAATTCTTACTACTGGCTGGGTCGGAATCGTCTGATATTCAACCGAGAGTGCGAGTGAGAATTCTGGGAGGTATCGCTGCGGAAGAAATATTATCTACACTTCGGGCCGAGTTGCGTTCAATTTTTGTAGGCGAAAACCTTGGCAGACGTCGATGTACATCCCTTATACGAGAGTATCTTTGATTGTGATAGGGGCAAAATCGGTTAGATCTCTAAACGAAACGGGTGATGGACCATTCATGACCGTGCTACTGGCAAAATGATGCTATCTTCACTCAGGCCCCGAGACGTATGCCTTACACATATCATCTCAGGAAGAAAGGGTTTTGCCCCCCCGTAACGGAAGTCTACACTCCTGGGTGGAGACAAAATTGCGTCATGTCCAAATGAAAGTTACATACCGAATCGCATGCTGTTATCGCCGATGAAGCTATGGAATTACCAGTTCAACATAGCGCACTGTCCACTATGGAGTTCCTGGAGTGAAAACGATTTTGGCAATGAACCGACCTGAATTGTCGTGGAAGACATTACAGCCGTCATTATATCCAATGTAAAGGTTGCCATCACTGTCGGCCATACCATCATAAGCACACCCTACAGCAAAAATACTTCCGTTTTCTGCAACTTTTCCCATTAATAGGTAGTTACCAGGAACCATTTCACAGCCCCCAGTCCATGTATAATCGCACGGGGCATAGGGTGGACATGGATCTCCACCACAAGGGCGATTTCCAGAATCGTGCGTCATCTGAATCTGAATATGATCTCCAGCCGACACCCGGATTCCCGTGTCGGTCCAAAGGCTAGTTGCCGGAATCCAAACAGTATTTACACTTGCTGCATCGCCAAAACCATCGTAAAGGAGAGCATTTAAATCAGAATCAGCTACCAATATATAATCATAAGAGACCTTACTCTGATAAGAATAAAGCCCCACCTTGCCCGAGCTTAGTTGTTCATCCAATTCTATTTCTCCAACCCAGCCCCCATCAAGGTAGAATTCGGCGAAATTCTCATTCAACCTAGCCTCCAAGTCGTACCATGTGTTTGCATCAATCTGAATCCCGTCGAAAGGCGTATAAATGACTTCTGTAGGATAAGTGCCGTTATATTGCTTAACGTGGATACAATCATAGTGTGCATGCAGTGAGATGGAATAAAATGGGCCTCCTTCATTTGCTCTAAAAACCAGCCCCCCATGTGGTCCATCACTGCCAGGAATACCTTCGTCCAGCCTGAGCCTGGAATGGACGCTGTAGTTACTCCAATCCTCTCCTGCAACGAACATGTATTCCTGCGTATCCATGTTGTGTTGCCTTGCCAGTCCGTTTTCGAAAACCCAATCATCTTTCGTGTATGGTTCACCAGCTTCTTTCGGCATTTGCCAAATCCGATTATAAGCAGTCCACACGGAGCCGAGGGAACAGTCTGTCCGTCCTAGATCCGCCGCAAACCTTTGACAATCTCCGGGACCTATAACTCCACTCTCATCC
>WJIL01000009.1 GCA_014730275.1 Candidatus Lokiarchaeota archaeon
GCTCAACAACGGCTCAAGTAGCAGCCCACCTCTAACTTTTAGGTTATTCTTGGGGAATTGAGTTTCAATCGTGATTTGTTTTTCCTGAGCAAGCGCCTGTTTGCGTTTGGTCACGCCTTTAACCAATGAGTTGATAGGTATAGCTTGCAATTCTTCGGTTTTCATGTCTCGAAGTTCGCGAATCATGTCTATGACTCTCCCCACCTCTTCTACAGCTTGTTTTGCTTTGTTTAGGAAGATTCGTTGTTTGTTGTCGATGTTGCCGGATTCTAGGAGTTCCAAGCTCGATTGGATTATCTGGCTCTTGTTCGCTACTTCGTGACTCAATAATTGATGAAGAAGCTGCCTTCGTTTTCTTTCTTGCTGATGTTCCGGGACTTCTGTTGATGTTGCTACTAGGCCCAACGGGTTTCCAACGTCATCACGTAGTATTTGAATACGGCTTCTCAGTAAGTGCTTTCTTCCTTTGTTGTCGTAGTTTAACACTTCCCCTTCCCATTTGCCCTGACTTAATGCAGTTTCCAAGATGTTCTGCTGTATTCCCTGCATTCCGGTTCTGCCCACAAAAACCTCTACAGGCTTTCCAATCAGTTCGTTAGGTGACATCGCAACCAAATTTGCGAATGCTTTATTCACATAGGTAATCTTTCCTGAAAGATCTACTGTGATGACCGTATCATCTATGGAATTCAGGATGTGGCTTTGAAATTGTAGTTTATTCTCTGCATTCTTTCGCTCTGTAATCTCCCTTACAACCGAAATTATATCTTCCCCATTTTCGTGCTGGCTGATTCGGGAAGAAAACCACCGCACTTTCCCATCGATTCTAAGGGGATAATCGAAGGTCTCTACCTCACCAGTTTCTCTAACTCGGTTCATACATTCGATATACTCGTTGGCAACCTCAATGGGAAGGATATCATCGATCGCCTTGCCCATGAATTCGTCCGGAGGTGCAACAAGCTGAGATTTGTCTGAAACGTAATAGTCTACGTGAACGTTATTGTCATCATAGACGAAGATACTATCTTGCATGGAAGATACAATGGTGCGGTATTTTTCTTTGCTTCTTCTAAGACTGTCTCTTGCACGTTTTCGTTCGGTAATATCGTGCCCCGAACAAACAACGTATTTGACTTTGCCCTCCGAATCGAGCTTCGGCGTTTTCGTTATTGCAATTAGACGTTTCTCACCCTTGCTGTTACGGAGCCACTCTTCTGTGTGTATCTGCTTTCCGCTTTGGAAAACTCTCCGATTTCCAATCTTGCATATCTCGGCTTCTTTATCTGAAAGGAAATCATCTAGTTTGCTATATTCAAGCTGTTCTTTGGGTACTCCGACAAAACGAGCATGGGCCTCGTTGACGGCCCCATATGTGTTGATGTCTTTGAGGTACCAGATTTGAGTCGGGCTGCTGTTCAGAAGCAAATCTTGTTCCTCTGTTTTTCGTCTAAGTGCATTCTCGGCCTTCTTCTTATCAGTGATGTCCACATGCGTGCCTGAAATCCTGATTGGGTTGCCTTCATCATCCCACTCAACAACTTGCCCCCTGTCTCTTACCCAAATCCATTGACCATTCTTGTGTTTCATCCGAAGTTCGCATTCATAGATATCTCTCTCTCCAGCTAGATGCTCATGAAATACTCTATCTGATTTTTCCGCGTCGTCAGGATGACAAAGATTTCTCCATGTTTCTTTGATGCTGGGTTGCAGTTCATCAAGGGAATATCCAAGCATTTTTGCATATTGTTCATTATACACACATTTTCCCGTATCCAAAAACCAGTCCCATAACCCCGCCCGTGCTCCCTTGAGCGCTAATTCGAGTCTTTCTTGACTTCGCTTCAAATCTTCTTCTGCTTGATGAAGATGTACCAGTTGAACTACGTCTTCCGCAAGCATCTTGTATTGTGTTTCCACATCATGGCTCTTACGCAGATAACGGTCAGCTCCAAGATTCAGTGCTTTCATGGCAACTTCTTCGCGGCCTTTGCCTGTAAAGAGAATAAATGGGATATCTGATTTTTCGCGCAGTTTCTGCAGAAATTCCAGCCCATTTATGTTGGGCATAGCATAGTCAGATATGACCAAATCAAAGTCTTTCTGATTGAGAAGTTCCAAAGCCTCTTCTGCCGATTCTGCAGTTTCGATTTCTAGACGATCATCCTCTTTTTCCAAGTATTTCTTTGCAAGCCAAAGGATGTCTCTGTCATCGTCTACATGTAAGACCTTCATGTGGTCACTTCCCCCGTACAGATTAGACATAGGTACCGACTGATGAGACTGAGAGAGTGTGTTAGTTCCCGTTATGCTGTCCTCATGTGTTCAATTTTTTCTGAATCTTTACACACTTCTTACACAACTTGTGCTGGGCGACCCCATCATGAATTCTAATATGACTTTTGTGATGACGAATATGATAGATAGCTTTTCGGGATTCTTAGCTATATTATTTCGGCTCATTTTGCAGACTAGAATCGATGTGTAACTGCGGTGGACGCAATTCCGTTGATGACTAGCAGAATTGGACAAGTTCTTTCGTCAGGAAAGCTGTTGTACAGAGGACAAGATCCCATATTTCTAGTTCGACAATACTCCTGCGAAGAATTATTGCACTCTTGATTACCGGCTGGATGACACACTTGCTGGATGCCCAGAAGAACACCGGGTATAGCTTTTCTGGTTAGATATCCCACGCAGAGACGATTTCTCCAATCCGCTTCTTTTCTTTCTTGTTTAAACAGTGAATAGGTGGTCTACAATCCCCACCTTGGAGGCCAAAATGATCCATTGCCGCCTTTACCGCAGGAACATTGTTGGCTTTCCCTCTGCTTTCCCTAAAATTCTCGAATGGGGTTATTTTTTCGACAATGTTCATGGTCTTCTTGGAGTCGTTACCCGCCAGAGCATCGTAAAGAGCAAGTGAAATTCTTGGAGCGAAATTGCCCAGCCCTGTAGTAAATCCAGTGGCTCCGGCATAGAAATAGAAGGGCGCAAATCTCTCGGCGGTTCCACATGACCATATGAATGAATTACCATGCCTGAAAACAGTTCGCGAGAAATCAACAATCCGTCCATAAGCGTATTTGACTCCAACTATGTTGTCTCTGCCTGCAAGTTTCTCAAGAACATCATCAGTCATCAAGGGGCCTTTCTTGTAGAGGACCACGCCGATTGGAGCGGCTGCCTTTGCAATTTCACGAATGTAGTTCAGCATTCCCTCCTCTGACTTGAAAACATGTTGAGGGTACATGATCATAACTGCATCAGCACCACTTTCTGCTGCATACTCAGCTTGTTCCTTTGCTGTGGTGATGGAACCTCCTACGCCTGGCATCACTACCGCTTCGCCTTCAGCCGTATTCAGTGTTGTCTCCACAACTTCAAACCATTCTTTCTGTGAAAGCGAGTAGAATTCACCTGTGTTGCCACATGGCAGAAGGAGTTTAGCTCCCCTATCTATGAGGTATTCAAGGTTGCCATTAATTGCATCGGTATGTATGCGTTCCAGGTTTGTTGAGAATGGTGTTGCCGTTGTGAAGGCTACCCCGTGCAATGCTTCTTCTATCCTTTTTGTCTGCAAAGTATTCAGGCCGCCAATTATTTTGATTATGTACAAGAACTAAACGCCCTTCATATATAACCAGCTTCGGTGGTTTTCGAAGAGGGGGGTACCACATCATTTGGGATATGTAGCGGCCAGCTTTCTTTTGTCTTCTTCAGAACTGTTGAAATCAATATGCAGCCTCCTATAGGTGGTTACACACGGATTCCCTGGAGCTACATGAAAGGTGATCTCGGGAAACGAATTATCTCCGTAGAACACATCAAAAACGTAGCTATAGACAGTTTTCCCCAAGACGGCCTTCCCAAGATTATCCCCATCTGAATGCCTACATATGGAATCGAATCCTCTACCCTCACTATGTGAGCTTAGAATCTCTGTTACGTCTACAACCGTTCGAGCAGCGGCTAGTTCTCTTTCTGCTTTCTGACGACGACGTCTACTTGTCCAAACTGGACCACCCGTTCCTGTTCTTTCTGCACGAGCCGCTTTCAAATCATCGATTGTGTTCAAGAGAACATGATGATTTGTGCGAACAACATAATCATCTGCCCTCTCTAGCTTACATTGATCATTCGAAATCTCGATGGCGGCTACACTCCTGGAATCGCCTAAGACCAGATTACACCACTGATACGCTATACCCGAGGAAGTCTTGTCTTCAACTATCTGATAGGCTGAATCGATGTCATCAGCCACTTGAATGATGTTTTCGAGAAGATGGTCATACGGTCGGTCTTCCGTTGCAAGCACCGTTGCGCTACAACCAGCGAGTCCATGTCTGTTGATTCCAATGGAAACACCTGCTCTCTCACCGGAGCCTATGACGACTCCGCTGACGGCAAACATCTGATTATTGAAGACCAGATTGTCTACATGATTCTTGTTGAGCAAGTCTTTGTTCTTGAACATGAGTAACCTTGGACCTAAACTAGCCGCTCCTATGGTGCATCCAGCTGTCATGCTCGTATAGTTGTACTAAACTGATTTGAAGATGTTGTCTCGTTTCATGTGTGCGATAAGAAGACTTTTGTCTTACAAGATAATACGCTCAAACTGGAGGCATACTCTTGAAGGCTTTGGTTAATGGTACGGTTCTATGTCCTGTGAACGGACAGATAGAGAACGCTACAGTTTTGTTTGAAAAAGGTAAGATCCTCGAAGTTGGTGCAGATGTAGATGTACCGGATAGTGCAGATGTTGTTGATGTCAAAGGGAAATACATCCTACCCGGCTTTGTTGAAGCTCACGCCCATCAGGGTCTCTTCGATGGCAGTATTGGGTGGGCTGGAGCGGATGGAAACGAAGCAACTGATCCCGTAACACCTGAAGTGCGTGGTATCGATTCTTTCAACCCCGATGAACCTAGTATAGCTGAAGTTCCGAAAGGTGGTGTGACCTGCGTGAACACTGGCCCAGGATCGGCCAATGTTGTATCTGGCGAGGCTTTTGTGTTCAAACCTACTGGTGACGCTGTTGTTGATGATATGGTCATTATGGCTCCATCAGGCTTGAAGATTGCTACAGGTGAGAATCCAAAGGGAGCCCATGGCAAACAGCATGACCGAATGCCTTCAACACGAATGGGGGTAGCTGCGTTGCTTCGAAAAACATTTACTGAGGCACGCAATTACATGGATGAATGGAAAGCGTACGGCGAGAAAAGGAAAGAAGCTAAGGAGAAAGGAGAAGCTCTGCCAAAACCCCCTAATCGTGATTTGGGCAAAGAGACCCTCGTCAAGGTACTAAAACGAGAGATTCCGTTACATGCGCATGCACATAGAGCAGATGATATCGCTACGGTGGTGCGTGTGGCCAAAGAATTCAATCTCAGAGTTATGATTATTCATTGTACTGAAGGCCACAAAATAGCGGATTTCCTTGCCGAAAATGATGTTCCTGCTGTAGTAGGCCCGACAATGTTCTGGGTGAGTAAGCCCGAAACAAGAGAACGAGGTTTTGAGACGGCGGTGAAGCTGAACGAAGCAGGAGTCAAAGTAGCTTTGCAAACGGACTCACTTACTCCCATGAATTTCTTCCCACTACTACCAATGCATGTCATAAAGAAAGGCATGAGTAGAGAGGACGCACTTCGTTGTGTGACTATGAATCCGGCAGAGATGCTTGGTATTGATGATCGTGTAGGATCACTCGAAGCTGGGAAGGATGCTGACATGGTTGTGTGGTCTGGTCATCCCTTTGAATTCTATAATGAAGTCGAAAAGGTTTTCATCAACGGTGAGGAAATGGAGCTGGAAAGCGACTGACAGAATTGTTGCTTGACTTTTGCCTGTTCAGGATAATGAATCGCTGAACGGTCTTGAGTATCACTTCCCAAATGGCTTCCAATATACTCAGCAAGGACAATGCGTCCAATTGCATATGTATTCCTGATGAGAAGTGATACTATCTCATTGTAGATTGCGATGAAGAACAGCGCTAGGGTGCCGCGCACTACCAATAGTAAAGTGACTTGTATCCTCTATATTTTGCTATTAAAAAAGCCAGCCGCAATTGTCAGTTGTTCCTGCACTTTGTACCCAGTAACCAATGAAGCTACTACCGAAGTAAGGAACAGAATAAGTAATACTCTGCTATTCACATTCTGCAGTTGAAAGAGTACCCACGAAATAATCCAGAGAATCACATTGAACCACGCGTATCTCGCCAAAGCACTATCCTCACAGAAGATTTGTTTGTATTTGTGATGGAGAAAGGCTCCATATTCTTCAAGGAGATTGGAATTGTCATAAGCATTGAGAGCTTAGATAATTACTGCATCGTTACTAGGCCAAGGCTTAAGTGTGTGTTACTATTTCTCAAAATGTAACACAATGATGGCCTCAATAGCTCAACGGATGATTTCAAAGAACCTTTCGAAGGTCAAATTTGAATTCGGGGAAATTAACTGGGATACTCTTCGAACAGATGAATTTGGAGTGTATGTACATGTACCGTTTTGCACCAGACTCTGCGCGTTTTGCCCCTTTTACAAAGTGCTCTATGACGAAGACCTAAAGGATTCATACCTGGACGCTCTAAAGAAGGAGATAGAGTCACGACCCCTAGATGGAAAAATGAGATGGCTGTATATGGGTGGCGGCACACCAAATCTACTGAGTGTGGATGAAATCGGTAGCATTCTGTCGGTCATTTCCGATCGCGTTGAACTACAAGATATTGGCATGGAGGGAAATCCCAACAGATTTACTGGTGATTACATTCGAAAACTAAGTAGGCTTGGTTTTGGAAAAATCAGTACTGGTGTTGAATCTCTTAGTGCTGAAGCGCTAAAACGAGTGAATCGTGAGAAAACCAGTCCATCGCTGGTTCGGAGAATTGTTGAAACTGCAAACGAAGAAGATATCAAAACCAATGTCGACTTAATGACAGGTCTACCGGGTCAATCGGTGGAAAGCTTCCTTAGGGATGTCGATATTCTTGGAAGAATTGGCCCGAGTCAAATCACTATCTACCCATTTTTGGCAATACCCGGTGTCAGGATTGAACCATCTTTGTCATCAGAGCGTATGTTTGCGGTAATCGAGGAGTCTGGGCAGATTTTGGAAGAATACGGCTATAAGAGAGACAGCATCTGGATTTTCGCTCAGACTAGTGAAATCTATGATTCTTCAGGTGATGAGCTAGTAAATGACTATCTGGGTTTTGGTCCTGCCGCATTCAATACAATTGGTCAAACGCAAGCTGTGAATCCGCCACTGGAGCTCTACCTTGACATGATAAAGGAAGATAGCCACCTAGCTCTTACCAAGCAAGTTGACAAAGCCTCTGAGAACTGGAGGAAACTGGCTCATGAACTTTATGGGTTGAGTGTTGATGAGAAAGTTGTAACAGAGCTGCCTTTTGGTGCAAGATTCATGTACCGCATTTTGAATTTGACAGGAAATGTACACGATGGCAAAGTGACGAAGAAAGGATTGAGATTTGTGCATGGGGTTACCAAATCGGTTGTTGAAAGCCTACCGTTTCCTATAGGGAATAAAGCTGCAATTGAGAATGTGTCTGAATTCATGACAGCTTTGGAAAACAGCGGTACAATTACTCAATAAATCCTCCTTTCAAATCCATGGTTCTTGAGCAGATTACATAATACTGAGGGCTCCTCCAATCAAACCGGAGAAGTGGTGTACCCTCTATCCTATTCAGATGCTTCTAATCGCACTTCCAAGACCGTCTCGTTCAACACGAGATTTCGTGTCAATCCCTTCGATTTCAGCAATATCAAGTAGGGTGGATAGAAGCGAGAAGTCGATGGCGACCTCATGTGCCAATTCTCTATCTTTCATCTTCTGTTCGGAGGATTTCAGGATATCAACTAATCTTCTGTACGAAAAGAAGAGTTTGCTCAGCTCATATTTGAGTTGAAAGAAGGAATTCTCTCTTGAAAGAGCATCTTTCACAATTTTCTCAAAATGCTTGGAATCTACCTCGACACTTTCTTTTACAGGTCTAGTCATCTGTAAATCGAAAATGAAGGCGTCTTGCTTCTTTATTGACGCAAGAGAATCATGATCAATCACGCTGACAAGTTCAGCAAGCTGGCTCTGTTCTGTCAGGAGATTGACGAGATTGGATTTTACTAACCTGCCCATTGCTTTATCATCGTGAATCAAGTAGACTGGTTTCTCTATCATAATATGAACTATCAAATGAGAGAAATTTACAATTGCTTTCTTCTTTTGCTTTCCGAAGAAGTCAACCAGGATATGAAGGCTAAAGTCACCCTCCATTTCATCCCAGACATCAGCTTCGGACTCATCTACGGCTGAGACTTGTGGTGTGTCTTTTATCTGAATTGCAGTTGGATATTCTATACCCCGCACTCGCAACTCCTTATCGATGTATGCTAGAAGAGCATGTTGTGGTGAGCCATGAACTGATAGAACTGCCACGAGTCCACTTTCTGCTTCTTTGATCTCCTGCTGTGATATGTTCAGTCTGACATTTTCCTTGCATTGTTTGCAGAATGCGTAGACCTCGTTCTCAGTTTCTGACATCGGAAAAAGACCGTCCGTTCGTAGTATCTGTTATGTATAGAGTCGTCAGTCCTAATAATGCTGTCTAGCTTCTATTAGGAGAATACTTGGTTACCTTTGAATGGGTAACCAAGCAACTTGTTCTCAACTTGGTGGCTGCCGCAGAATGCTGAATGCCATCATGGACATTCCAAGTAGGCTGATAACTGGAGTAATAACGGACAATTGCACGCTAAGCAGTAAGAACTGAGCGAATACGATTATCAACCAGCCGAGAAGCAAGAGAATCGCTTTGGTTCTGTAGAACGGTTCTGTCTCAACTCTTATCATCTGCACCAGAAAAGCGGCTGCAATGAGTGCATAGACCGCATCTATTCCGAGGATTATCTGATATGTGAAGGGAATCACGGACGTCACATTGTAGTGAGACAGTCCATAGATATCATCAAAAGTCCAAGTGATTTCGGATATGAAAGGCAAAATCATTCCGAATATGCCTATGATAACTAGAACCAGTAGCAATATGCGAAGTCTGTCTCCTTCAGGAGTTCCTTCTTTCTGTTCTATCTGTGGATAAAGAAGGAACAGTATCAACAGTATTGCAATTATGATATGGTTTGACTGGATGAATCTGAAAGCCAGAATATCTTCAAAAGCACTTGCAGCCCATAACCCTCTTACAAAGTAGAGAGAAGCTTGGACTGTGAGTGATAGAAGGAATCCCACAAAAATCAGAGTCAGCAGGTTTCGTTGTTCTCTGTATCTATTCAGCAGAAGCAGAATACAGATACCGATTCCTACTGCGTCTGCTAGAAATGCGTAATGAATAACACCAAATCCCATAGTACTTTCCCCATTGGTACATCAAATCTTCTCTTTTAGATAATATTACTTTCTTGTTCAAATATCACAATGAAGATTGCAAAAGATTTGTCAGTATTTCTATGAGTCTATCAAAATTCTCCCCGGTTTTTGCGCTCAGCAGGATATATGGAATATCTAGGGTATGAGCCTTTTCTGCGATGTCCTGCTCGGAGAGTGATTTATCAACCGCATCCAACTTATTTGCGACCAATACCCACATGTCCGGTGAAACGTGTGGGATAAGGTCAATCCATTCATCAATTTCGATAAGGGTTCGAAATCTCGTGAGATCTACAACAAGAAGAACCACCTGTGTGCCTTTTAGTAGAGATGACTGAAAGAACCGAAACTGCTCCTGTCCCCCAAGATCAAATATTGTAGCTTTAATCTCTCCATTGCATTCTTGGTCTAGAAGAGACCAGGTTTCGATGCCGAGACCTGCAGTCATCATGGTTTCTACGAATTTGCCAGTAACCAGCCTTGAGGCAATCGTGGTTTTTCCCGTGCCTCCTGCGCCAACCATTGCAACCTTTACCACACGTTGATTCAATGAGTCTGTTCTCCATAGTTAAACAGGTTTTGAATGATATATTCGGGGCCTTGACGAAAGTAGATATTATTTGCTATAACCGACCTTTTTTTGACAATATCATAATGAATAAATAAAATAATATTTACACTGCCTGTGGGTTGAGAAATGTAAACCGATTTACTCTTCTGAATGACATAGGACAATCAAGAAGGGTGCGTCGGTCGCTATCGTTGTATATGGCGGGACCAAATACTGATTCTTATTGGTTTTGCTGCATTATCTTACAAATGCTTATTGATGTAGTCGCTGCCTATCCTTGACCGACGCTTTGAGGAGCATATGATAGTAGATATTAAAAACTATTTGTGCATGTCTATGTATAGATTTTTGATGCGTGACCTACTCAATAATACTGAAAAGACATAATGCCCTATGATAGAAGAAGTACGCTGATAGAGAATGACAACATCGATTTCATCTCACATGTAGCTGTTCATAAGGAAGTTTCTTTAATCGCGTACAAAACGCCACAGAATAGTCTATTTTCATGAATGTAATCTGGTAGTAACTGGAGGATGGCTGCTTGGACCTTAGAGAACTCGTATGTTTTCCAAACTTGGAAATCGATCCAGAATCGAGCAATAAACAACGGCGAAGAGGGTTGCTGAAGGTCCAGCTTCTGGCAATTATAATCTGTGCCGCTATTCTATTGATTCTTGTAATCTTACTGACACCAAGTGGTTTGGTTGGCACTCAAACCGAGTGGGAGTATTTGATTTTTGGTGCCCTTGCTGCATCACTTGGGGCCGCATTCATTTATGCCATTAACGAGAAACTGTCGATTGATTTAGCCGCAATACTGTATTTGCTTTTCCTCATCTTTCTGGTCGCAGTATCCGATACCCCTCAGCACGTAGTAAATGGGCGGGCTCTTTTCCTATTCTCACTTCCGATTACAGCTGCCAGTTTCACTTTTCGGCCGTGGGCTAGTTTTGCAACAGCAACTTTGTCGAGTATGGTTCTATTGGGTTATGCAGCATTCATCGGTGGAGTTCTACCAAACATACCTGGCATCATGGCGTTCTTCATATTAGCAACAGTCATGTGGCTTTCAGCTGAAACCCTGAATAGAGCTTTGAAGAATCTGTCAAAAACCAAAGAGGAGCTAGAATCACAGAGAAACAGAGCTTTGTTCTATCTTGATTTGATAGGCCACGATATCACTAACAAGCTCCAAGCTATTCTCATGGCGACAGAAGTCTTGAGATCTACTGATGGGACCGTTTCCGTTGCAGCTATTACGGATTTGATTGAGGACACTGTAGAAGAATGTGCTAGCTTGTCCAATCAAGTACGAAAGACTCACAATCTGTATTCTACGAAATTGCAGAAATTACTCCTTGTCGATGAAATTAAAGCTAGTCTGAGATTATTCGAATCGGAATATCCCGACGCAGATGTGGTTACTGATTTCGAAATAGACCAACCATATGTACAGGCTGACGAGTTCCTCCAAGAGCTTTTTCTTATTCTGCTACGAAACGCTGCCCAGCATGCTGAAAGAGATACGGTCACTGTTTGGGTAAATGCAACTGAATTGGACTCGCAGTTCCGAGTATCAGTAGCAGACAACGGTAGAGGAATTCCTGATGAACGTAAAAGACATCTTTTCGATTCTGAACGGAGGTATGGTGGGGTTGGTTTACATGTGGCCAAGCAAATAGTAACCAAGTATGACGGAGCGATAGATATTACGGATCGGATTGAAGGCAATCCATCAGCTGGAGCGAAGTTCAATATATACTTACCAAGATGGCAAAACCAGCAAGAATAGAAAACGACATAAGAACAGGACATAACAACATAATACGAAATACTCGTTTGTCTTTGAACGGCATAAAGTAATCGAGGTCCTGTATATGAGTAAACCTCCTTTATTCAAAATCGCGATGGGTTGTTTCTTTGCTCTATTCTTCTTGATTGCAGTTGGAATGGGCATTACTGCTTTCAATAGTGGTGCGCCCCTAATTATCGCAATCACTACAATTGGGATGGGAAGCGTTGCATTGCTTTTCGGAATCGCAATTCTTGCAGGCGGCAACAAGTCTTCCATGCCAGAACCTCCAGCTTTCGATTTACAGACTCCTGATAGCGGAGACTATCTGGTTGGCCAGAGGACAACTGACTTTGGAAGAAAAATCGTATATCAAGTACCTGCTAAATGTCCAGAATGCGGAGCAAATCTCAGTGAGGAGGATATTGAATGGGTTGGCCCTCTCCAAGCTCGTTGTCCATATTGTTCTGCTACTGTTGATGCCAACGAACGGGAACTCTAGTACAGCGAACCATGGGCAGGCTTTGAAATCCAGGGAGTTAGAAATCTTGCAGAATCCTAAATAGATCGGCACATAGAAGTCTAAAATATCTGTAAGATTTCCTGTATGCCTTCTTATGACCAAGGGCGAGGGGAGTTCATTAGGCCTAGTAAGAAATCCGAGTCTAGTAGGACTAGGGCGGTGGGCCACTCCCCCACGGGAGAAGCGCCCAGCCCCGAAGGCTGTAAGGAAGACTGGTTCTTCTAAGCAGAAGTCCTCACTCTCCAAACAAGGGACCTCATCAGGTTCCAAAGAGTCCTCGGCTGTTCACCATGTCCAGACGGACCTCCTCAGCTACGGCGACAAAGCTGAGGTGGGTGATCATGACCATGCCGTGGCAAGAACTGTGGAAGACCTCGCTGTTGCCGGGAGTGATGACCCGGGATGACAACAGGAGACGGAAGCCAGGACCGCGGGAGGAACCCCGTTCCAGTGAACGCGGACAAAGCCCCTGCTGACTCATGGGCCTACGGGTACCGTGGGGGCGGCGACGCTGGCAGGGGAAGGGTGGAACACAGAAGTTTCCTCGGTTGGGTTCACTCACCCAACTGTAAGAAACAGGTTATCCAAGGAAAGAACCGGATTGATCCTGTGGTTGTTATCTTCTCATTTCGATATTTTGCAGGTCTCGTCAACTTGTCGAATTAACTGTTGAGTTGTGCGGGAAGGATTAGTGTGGCACTCTAGTCTCTATATTTCTTCTAAACGTTCCTGAGAGCGATAATAAACCCGTGCACGATGCTCATAATCAATATCTTGTCCTAAGAAAAAGACAAATGTTATATCCAAACTCACATTTGGAATTACCGACATTCGCTGGGCGACCTTGAATGAGAGATCTTGAGTCGCATGCCCCCGGCGGTTACGCACATGAAATGCAATGCCACCGTCATTCAAGGGGAGTGCATCACATTAGCTACTCAATCAGGTCGAAGTGATTGGGAGAGAGATGTGTGTGCATATGAAGGCAAAGTTGCTGAAACTGCGTTTGTTCACTGTTTCTGTAATTATTCTAATGCTTATTGGATTGATACCTCAGGCTGTTTGGGCAAGTCAATCAATGGAGAGAGAAGAGGATGTTATACCTCAGCCATTTGAGGGATATGACCTAGACGGTATCTATCTGTTCTATGATTCCACTGACGAGATTATGTCGGCAGTGGCTGATGGGGTTCACGAGATAGCTTCATTTAGAATCAACAACATCATGCGGATACCTACAAAATCGCCGCATGATATCGAATTCTATCTTTCGGATGAACCATGGATTGGAGTCTACGCCTTGCGCTCCAATTTGACCCATGTTATGTTTCCCGACTACGACATTACTTGGCAACAGTTCTACAAATTGCTGAGAGAGCACAGGTCGTCCCAGCATGTTGTAGGAATGGGAAATACGCTTTCTTTGGACCGTTGGATGACAGATGGTGATTCGAGAATCTATCACAGCGAATCTGAGCAAATCGATGGATTGGTGCTCATTCTCTACGATATATGGGCTATCAAAGAAATCTGTACTCTCCGTGCAACGAAGAATGCAGAATACGGGGATGCCGCTAATGATCTCGAAAAGATGGCTCTGCAAATATATGCAGACAATTTCAATGCCCTATTCCAAAGAAGTGTAGATCCTGTAAATCCTGTTGGCCAGGTTGATCCCTTAGCTGCGGAAAAACGTGCCGAGAGGATGTGGGCGGAACATACTCCAGAAGTCCGAGAAGCAGCATATACTGTAACTTCAAACGGTAGTCTTGAAGCAGTGCCGGTTGAGGAGACCCCCGAAGATTTCTCGCCAATGATGCGCCTTGGTTCGCCCGCTGATGTCGTTCCAGGCGATTTCATACTTGGAGAAATTCCTCTCTTGTCCGGTCTTCGAGGTCCCATCGGCAAAATCGTGGATGTCCTTCTTGATGTACTGGCCGGCGCTGGCAAAACCGTCCTTTCTATTCCTTCGGGTGCATTGGATTCGCTAAAGGGAGTATTCGAGGAGATCTTGCCCTTCTTGGGTATTGTATCAGACTTCGATCTTGAATCTCCACTGAAATCGATAATAAATGGATTGGCGGATCAATTCCCGTTCGGTGCTGAGCTCAAAGGATATCTTACGCCCATACTGAAGGCTCTGTTCAATCTCCGCGGGGATCTAAGCAGCATTACTGATGTCTTTGAAGAATTACTGACCGGTCTGCTGCCAGCGATTATCCCTGACGAAGTGATGACTTTCCTCGATTCTGTATTGGATATTGGCGGCGGATTGTGGAACCTGATATCCGATGTTGTTACTGGTGGCAAGGACGTTTTTGATGCGATTCTCAGCTTTATGATGGACAATGTCCTAACTTCCTTACTCAACAAGACATTGGTGGCTTCATTAGGGGTTGCTGGTGATGTTACTGATTTGCTTTCTGATTCTATGGGGTTCATCAAGTCAATAGTCAATTACCTTTCTACTTTTGATTTCACGAGGTTCATCACCGATGTTGGAGATAATCTGATTACAAATGTGCTTGGTCTCCTAGGGGATGCTCCCGGCCAGGAAGTCGTCGGGCAGATTATGAACTTGGTCAAGCTTGGTTTCACAGCAGTGGAACAGATAGATACGGTTACTCCTGAAAGCCTCATTCAGATTCTCACGCAGACGACAGAGAGTTTCATTGACCCTTCGGATATTACTGGCGACCCTGAAGACTTCTCCCGAGCGTTGATGAATGTCACCAAGAAATACTCCGAGCAAGGTCTCACAAGTTTGAGTGCATTCCAGGACGAGCTAGACCCAATCTTTGATGAATACGTTGCGAGCGGAGTCCCGACTGAAATCATTGCTGCCATGACTGACACGGTAAGCATGATTGCAGGTTTCTTCAACGATGGTTTTCCAGACGCAGACCTGCCAGATATTTTCGATATTGCAGAAACACTTGTGAATCAGTTATCCTTCTCATCAGCGGAATACACCACCGCAGACGCTGCCGAAATAATGGATGCTTTTCATACGGTGCTCAAACCTGTACTGGGAGCAATTGCAAGCATAACCGGTGATCTCGGTCTCAAACGAATGATTACCGGAACTTTGGGCAGCTTCGCAAGCGAAATAGGATCGATACCGGGTATTTTCTTGAATGTCATTCAGTTTTTGGATACAGGAAATCTACTCGACGGATTGTCCAATCTTGAATCTGTAATGGGTGTCTTTGGCGAGATTGCAGGAGGGGCCTTCAATCTTCTTGGTCTTGTCCGTGGACAATCATTCGGTGGAATCATGAATACTCTTCTCATGGCGGTTGGTTCGATATTTGGAACTTTTCCGCAATTCGATAATGTACCAATAGATGCGATGTTAAAGCTCATGCAGTCCTTCTTCCCCGATGCGTTCGGTTTTGACTTGAATACTCCACCCGATGTGGCGTCGGTCATTGCCGAAGTACTGGATATGGTTACTGGCAGCATGAGCGCTGGTATCCTCAATTTGGATATGATTGGTGACATTGTCAATTTCTTCATGGACATCAAGGGCATATTCACTGACGGCATTCTATGGATAATGGAGAAGGTCTATGATTGGGTTAGCGGGATGTTAACGTCTCTGCTGCAGAATCTTGAAGACATGGTGAACGGTGTCTTTGGCGGCATGAGTGACCTTCTGGGATACGCAGGCAAATTGCCTATCGGACTTGGTGAATGGTCGCTCTTTGACCTGATTTTCGATCTTGGTATTCGCCCACAGTTTGCTATCAATGAAGAACCGCTGCTTCAGCTGATTGAAGGCGTTCTTCTCAAAGGTAGAGCGGTGTTCTCGCTCGGAACGGTAGGTGAATTCTTGAGTGCTATTTTCTCATTCTTCGAGATTACTCCGCAATTCTATGCAGAGCTTGGAGTATCCGGATTCGACTCCTCCAAGAACAAGTTCATGGAACATCTGCTGAGCGTGTTGGGTGTTGATCTCCAGTTCAGTGGTTATGCAAAATTCGTTATCAATCTCTTCTCGTTCAGAAACGGCATGTTCGAGTGGAGAGAATTCCTCTCCGTGAAAGAGTGGGTCATGTCGCTCAAAGTAGCTCTTGAGCGCACATTCACATTACTTGACTTCTTGACTGGCGGCGTTGGCGGCTCAGTTCTGAATAAACTTGCAAGCTACATCGGCTTGAACTCAATCAACGTGAAAGTATGGTTCAGCCTGGAGCTTGATATCGTCAGGAAGGCTGCAACTGCAACTGGACCGATGGTAGCTACGCTTTCGCTTGTGACTATCATTGGTGCATCGATGTCCTTGGGTATCGATATTATAGTTGCGTCAGCAAAACTCTATGGCTCGCTGGAGATAGCATTCTCCTTCTTCCAAGATTTCGCTAAATCTTCACCTATGAAGATCATGCTCCGCTTGACGCTTACACTCAAACTCAAAATCAAATTCCTGTTTGCAAAATGGAAGAAGACATGGACTTGGCAACCAGGTGGGCCTTGGGATCTATCACCAAACAAAGGCGAAGCAGAATACGAAAACACGGGTGTGGGCTTCGATTCGGATAACGATGGGCTCAGCGATGACTACGAAAATGATGTACCAGGTCTTGATCCCAACAATCCCGATACGGATGGAGATGGGGCGAACGACAAGCTAGAGGTCATGACAATGGGGTCTGATCCCGTTGTACCTGACACTGACGAAGACGGGCTGTTGGATGGCGAAGAATGGGAGCTGGGAACGAATCCACTTCGGGTCGACAGCGATTATGACGGTATCTCTGATTTTGATGAAGTAAGGAAATATGGTACAGATGCTCTTACGCCTGATACCGATGGAGACGGTTTGACGGATCGCCAGGAGATTTACACCAGCTATAACATGACCGACGTTTGGGTACCGGCGGGTACTGCTATTGAGGTCTACATCGGTGGCGAACTCTTCACGGATCACACCGACCCCCTTGTAGCAGATACAGACGGCGATGGTTTGGTTGATGGTGATGAAGGACCCTCGGGCGCGTACTATGGACTTCCATCCTTGTATAATGACACAGAGGAAACAGAGGGTTCTGGTGACTGGGTCATGGATCCGAACCCACTCATATTCAACGGCGGATATACTCACCCGCTAGACCCGGACACGGACGACGACTCGTACCTCCAGCTGTATAATGGGGATGTGGACTCACAGGCCCTGACATTCCTCAAAGATATGAACGATGGGGCTGAAGTCGCCGGCTTCTGGATTATCGTGTATGATGACGAAGGCGAACCCGAAGATAAGCAGGTGTTTACGAATCCGTGCAACCCGGACACAGACGGCGACACGGGTATTACAGATCGGACGCCACAGCCAGGTGCGTGGATAAACAGCGACGGCTACGAGCTCGCACAGACTCCCCCGTCCGATCCGACAGATGGGGATACTGACGATGACGGTTTGCTTGACGGTCTCGAAGGCGTGCTCAGGCAGGACAGTAATCACACGGATTATCTTGACGCTGATACGGATGATGACGGATTATTCGATATGCAGGAAATCCTGCTTGGTACAGACCCTCGATGCCAGGACAGTG
Organism: Candidatus Lokiarchaeota archaeon; assembly: GCA_014730275.1. Classification (NCBI taxonomy): domain Archaea; kingdom Promethearchaeati; phylum Promethearchaeota; species Promethearchaeota archaeon. The sequence goes on from WJIL01000009.1 coordinate 17,874, forward strand.
ACTTTGACATGATTTCCGATGGCGATGAGTTCTACAAGTTCTTCACGGATCCGACGATAAGCGACTCAGACTTTGACGGCTTATCTGACGGTGAAGAGGTCTTCTTTTGGCATTCGAACCCGCTTATTGACGATAGTGATGGGGATGGCATTCTTGACGGAAGAGAGGTTCTGAAGTACGGTTCGGATCCCATGGATGAAGATAGCGACAACGATGGGCTCACCGATTTTGAAGAGATTATGATCTACTACACGGATCCATTCTCCTATGATAGTGATTCAGACGGACTCAGCGATGGCGAGGAGATTCTATATTATGGTACGAATCCGCTTGCTTGGGACACTGACAACGATACTATAACACATCCCAACGAGCTGGGTGAATTCTCCTGGCCAATGAGCGACTACGATGAAGTTATGATTCATGGTACCAATGCCACAGAGGCAGATTCTGATTTGGATGGACTTTCTGATGCGTATGAGCTGTATCTGGGTTCTGGTCTGATTCCGTGGATGGACCCAATCCCCTTGGATCCGATGGACTACGATACTGATGATGATTGGCTAAGTGATGGTTCAGAGCTGGTCATTGAAAACATCAGCACCTTGCTGTATCCCTTCCAAGCACCCGTTCTTGTGTTCAGGTACAACACTTCACCAGTCCTGCAGGATACGGACAACGACACGCTCATAGACTACCAAGAAGTGATGGTTTTCAACTCTAATCCTGCTTCGAATGATTCGGATAACGATACGCTGCCGGACTGGAACGAGATTTGGGTATACAACACGTCCGCCATATCGAACGACACTGATGGTGACGGGTTGCTAGACAATGAAGAGACGCTATACGAAGTGTATCCGTACGGAGATTGGCCACCAGTCAATTGGTCAATCGGCATGACGACCGAGAATGAACCGGAAGGTGGTGGTTTCTCAGGTGGCGCGGCTCAGGCTTACGAGCAGGCTCAAACTGACCCTGTATATGAGAGCTCAGCGACTGATCCCGACAGCGATGACGATTGGCTTCCTGACGGCGCGGAGGTCTTCTTCTACGAGACTGAACCGATGGATGATGATTCGGACGGAGATGGCCGCGCCGATACCTACGAGTTTGATACGGATTATGACGCTTTGCCAGACGGCCTTGAGTTCAAGTTGGGACTTCAGACCATACCTGGTGGGGGTATCATGAGCCCAGACAGCGACCTTGACGGTTTGCTTGATGGAGACGAGTACTACGTCTATGGAACGGATCCTGGAAACAGAGATACAGATGGCGATGGGTACTCAGACGGCCTCGAAATAGCCTTGGGATTGGATCCACTGACAAACACTACCAAAGATGAATTCGAGATGGCCTTGGCGTATCAACGTGGCAAGAGTACGCTCAAAATCATGACACCAGCTAACGGAACAGAGGTCTATCAGAATACAGCTGTTAGTGTCGCCAACTTTACTCCCTTCCAAGAGGTCTGGTTCAAGTTCCAGAATGGTTCGGACTGGAGCGAAGACTACCAAATGGAGTACAACCCGGGAGCCCAACAATGGCAGAGCAATGAAATCAAATGGAGCCCGGGAACTTACACTCTGAGAGTTTACGCCCTCAACAATACTGGTGTTATTCACGCAGCTACGGTGACCTTCGTGGTTATTCCAGGAACTGGATTCATGGCTACCGTACTCATGGCGGCCGCTATTGTTGGTTTGATTGCTGTTGTGGCAATCGTTGGTTATGTCGGTCACAGGAAGGGTTGGTGGTCGAGAGTGCTTGGCGGAATTAGACGTGGTGGAGGAGTACAGGACTATGGCCTTGAGCTCTCCGATTTGCAGGGTGTTGGTGCTACACTTGAGAAACGACTGAAAGAAGGTGGATTTGATTCGGTTTCAAAAATTGCGGAGGCCGATTCACAGGAACTGGGACAGATTAAAGGATTGAGTACGGATCGTGCTGAGAACATGATAGAACAAGCGCAGAAACTGCTACAGGAAGCGAAGGACAATGCTGAGGCTGGTATACAGGAGGGAGGTGCATAAAATGAAGATGAAACTATTGACACTCATATTCCTAGGTATCATGCTTGTTGGCCCTCTATGTGTCGTGCCAACAGTACCGATGAACCGAGCTGCTGAACCCTATCCAGAATCGGATAATGTAACTGAGGAAAACTACTCCCGGCAATCTCCTGAAGGACTTCTTCCCCGAAGCACAGCCATGCCATCTAATGTGAGCGAGGTCTATCCTTCCGACTATGATATCGGTAATGTGCTTGCTGATCGTCCTAATGATTACAAGGTCACCTACGAACCATGGCGGTCAAAGGCGGCTATCCATGCTGTGGCATACGATGAGGCTACTGGTTTCTTGGCACTTGGAGGTGGCTATTTGTATGATAACCAAGTCCACATTTTCAGGCTGAATACAGAAACAGGCAAGTACGACAAGGTTTGGGATACTGGAGGTAGCATCATACAAGGTGACGTCCTGGACTTGGACTTCGGGGATACCGACTTGAATGATTTCCTAGAAATCGTCGCAGCATCTGCAGATGGCCACGTCTATGTTTTCGAACAAAGACATCTCTATGATCCATATGCAAATACGGAGAATATGTTTGATTTAGTATGGACAAGTCCGTCCATGTTTCGTGCCTTTTCAGTCAAGGTGGACGATATCGACCGCGACTACCGACCTGATATTATTGCAGGTGGTTGGGATGGAAAGGTTCACCTCTATGAATATGACAACCATTCCGGCTATCCCTTCGTTGAAGAGCACTGGATAACATACGACGAAGTCTCGACGCTTGACGTGGGTGAGAAAGTGTACACACTCGAGACTGGTGATACAAATGAGAATGGTCTTCCGGAGATAATTGTCGGTACCCGTGATGGCACAGTTTTGGTGTACGAGAATGATGGCGTATCCATAATGATCAATGGCTATCCGTTCCCTCTGATTAATGACAACCGCTACTATCTTAATTGGACCAGCCAGAACTACACATGGACTCCGATTCAATCAATGGCCGTTGGTGAGTTGGACGGAACACTGGGCAATGAGATTGCGCTTGTAGCTCAGGGTCAAGGTCTATTTACACTTGATTGGAACGAGGCTGACAAAACCTATGACTACAAGAAGGTCTACAAGGACTTTGAAGCATGGGAGACATTTGGATACTGGGGGCTTGATTTCTGGGCAGACAGTGTGGTGTCTGCAAACAACGTAACGTACCACGATCCTTACAATTCATCTATCAACGTTGATGAACCCATCAATTACCAGTGGGGAGGGTCCTATTTCTTGCCGAATGCAAGCGTCTATCCATACAACACAGGCATGGCGATGGAACCTGATGGGAACTATTCCGCCTTCGACGCAAGCATAGCTGGAGTTGATAACGCAACCGCGATAGTTGATTTCGGCAAGGACGAAGAAGGGACCGGCAGTGCCAGTGATGATGCTGATGTCTGGATTTACTTCAGAAGTACGTTGACCAGCTCTATTCATGACGAGTTCAACTTCTCTGTTTCGCAAGATGGCTCCGATTTCGAGCAGGTTTCCAACTCCAGCTTCATCATAGATGGCAACATATTGAAAGTAGATGTTGATGGTGCTTTAGCTCGACGTGAATGGGACTATTTCCGTTACGTGAAGTTGTCAGTCTATGAAGATGGCTTCTATGAAGTGAATTCGCTTCAGCTCAAGCAGGTATACAATCTGATTACTGATGCACTCAGCGTTACAATCGGCCCCTTAGCAATGGACGGAGACGCTTTACTTGCAGGGGAGACCGATGAGATGCAGAAAATCCTCCTAGGTACGGTTGTTGGTGAATTTATCGGGGTAGAGTGGAATCAGGCTGAATCCAAATATGGAATTGTTTGGGAATCTGGAGATGAAGATCGATATACAATGGAGGCGAATGTTTGGGATATTATGCATGTGTCAAGTGTGAAAGGTGTGCCCACGTGGCGACATCTTAAGGCACCCAATCCTAGCTGGAGCCCACCTATACTCACTCCACCGGGCGGAATGGAATATAATTCGTGGTCATACGGTTGCCTTGATCCCTGGCCATATGGAGAAGGAAGAAAGAACTACTTCCTAGGCACAAAAGACGGTGAAATCAGAGCTTACAATATGCTTGGTGAGGTAGATGGCGACATTACCTCCTATCTGGATCCGATAAATGACCCCACTCAGTATCATCGTGTACTTGGGCAGAATCACGTTTCTGTTGAGGCTCCATGGCTATGGTCAAGCATCTCTGGGTGGCCAATGATAGCGCTTGGTAGCTATGATCCTGAAGCAGAAATCACAGGTATCTCCAATCTCGATTACCGAGCTAGGATTCGATTCTTCTACAGATCAGATGCATTTTCACCGTTCAATGAGCATGTTGATCTAGTCGATCTGGATATTAACGGAGAGCTTTCTCAACAGATTAACTATGCCCGTAACACACCAAAGATGGATTTCGTAGATATTGACGGTGATGGCGACAAAGACATGGTTGTATCGAATGGGTACGTCTATCTCGGCAGAAATACCCGGGTGGAACATGGCGGCTCAATTTTGAACTTCACGCTTGTCCGAGGCTACTTCGAGGATGTCAACGATGTGGCAACGAGTAGGGTCTGGGGCCAACCTGAAATGTGGGACTTGGACGAAGACGGTGACCTGGATCTCATTCTGAGTTACGGAAATAAGAATGGAGCAACCTGCTTCCTTAATGAAGGTACTAATGAAGAGCCTAGATGGGTTGAAGACAAGCGGATTTTCTCCAATCCCGGCCTTACTTCTAACATGAATTACCTCAACCTGACTGACGTCAGAATCGTACCGACTACGGGAGGTTATTCCTTTGAGAAACAGGCCGATGCGTTTGGTATTGAGGTTGAAGACGAGTATTCCATGGTGAGCTACAACACCTACACAACTCAGACATGGTGGGCAGAACCTGAATACGAGTCCATAGACACCTATATGGTTGCGACCTATCCAAGGGTTGCAAGGCTGGACTTCAATCTGCTTAACGGTACTGATTACACAAATCTTGGCTACAGAATACACGAATCCTGGAACAACGATGAGGACCTAGATAACTGGACGCTGGCAATCTCATCGGGCGACATTGATGGTGATGGGAATGGCGAGATGATTGTAGGCGACTATGATAACAATGTGTATGCCTTTGAGCATCTGGTGAATAACACCTACAAGAGGATGTTCAGGTCGTTTGATTTGAACTACACTCTAGAAACCGATACCAGCCCCTACTACTATGAGGAATTGGAAGGTATTTCTGGGGACTTCATGCGAAGAGTCTGGAATCATGCTGAGCATCTGGTTACTGATTGCGATCTCGACCAAGATGGGCTCAAAGAAATTGTAGTTGGTGCCGGTCTGCAGATTTACATATTTGAAGACAAGAACCTGACTGGCGGTGACCAGCTTGAATTTGCCTATGAGATTGATTTGAGGTCTATGGATGTCAACGATACCAGCGAATGGAATCTTGTCAAAAAGATAACAGCGATGGCGGCTGGTAAGGATATTGACTATGATGGTCAAAACGAACTGGCAGTAGCAGCAGGGCCATTCCTGTTCATATTCAATGTACCAATTGGCACATTTGATGGAACTGAAGACAATGATTACTTCGTTACCAGCCAAAGCTTAGCAGGTCGCTACTTCTTGGTTGGCAATCCTCTGGATGAGACCAATTACGATTATGCAGAAATATCTGCAATGGTTCTTTGCGATACCGACAAGGATGGTTACCGCGAGGTTATCATAGGTGGAACCATTGATACTCGCCTTGACAAGAAGAACGGCTTTGTTTTTATCTACGAATGCCAAGGTGGGACTTTCTACAAAGCTTGGGAGGCCCCCGAGGAGCTTACCTACTGGAACCCCGTTAGTGTACTCACTCTCGATGATCAGGACTACGATGGTAATCAAGAAATTGTTGTGGGTCACACGCATGGTTTTGATCTCTGGGAGTGGATTCCAGGAAGCGATTCGGAATACCAGAAAGTTGAGCATGTCACTGCGTCTCCAAACTATCCGAAGGTGAAAGTAAGGACGGTAATTTCGCCGGTCGATGATGCGTACGTCTTATCAAGTAGAGCTGAATCTGATATTGTGTCTTATCCCGAGAGTAGTAGCAATATTGCACTTCTCACATACGTGGACAATGATAGATTGATGGGGAAGGCCATGCAATCGAACGGAATATGGACTCCTGAGATTCCATGGGTCGGACCAACCTACTTTACGTATCCTAATGAACCACTTGGACCTGCAGATGATGAAATGCAGCCAGATATGGTCTATCTTGAGAATGGAGACTTTTACATGACATGGAAGGTTGAGTATAACAATGGCACTCGGGCTTTCTGGATTGTACGGTACGATAGTGGAACTTGGTATGGCCCTTATGTGGTTCGGTACGATGTAGAAGGAGATCGATATTACCCTCGGATTGTACAATTGAATTCCACACATCTTCTTTGGATGTATGTTCGACGGTATGGTCCCACTTCTGCTCAAATCTGGTGCAGCCTACTGCCCAATGATTTAAACAATCTTGTTTCTGGACCTTTGGGTTCTGGTGACTATTTCGTTCTCAATTTCAAGGACTACACCAACTTCGTTCCCTATTCCTTTGACGCTGTTGACCTTCCTTCGGACTACTCCAATCGTCACGTAGGAGTTGCATTCTCTTCGACTAATCCCCAGCTTTCAAAGCCGGACAAGGACATCTACATGGTTTTCTTGGAGGGAAGCTTAGATCTAGACAAGGCGATTCTCAATGCAACAGCTCATCAAGCCACTACATCGATGAATGAGCAGATGTTCCCCAATATTGATTATCTCCGAAATGATGACGAGACAATGTTCATTGCTTATGAGAATGTCGGAGCTCCCTTTGAGAACAGCTTGGGTATGGTTTCAAGTACAACTAAGGGCTCACTATGGAGTTTTGAGAAGGACCTAAACACAATTCCAGAGGACGTCGTACGAACCGAGGAACCTGATGGATCAGTCACCTATGAGAGGGGAGCCGTTGAACTCTACGGTGTTAGAGCATATGCTCCCACAGTTGTAGGCCGCAAAGATGGTGGATTCATTCAAGTAAACGCATTCACAGCCATGATTCCAAAGGCGTCATCCTATATTGTTGGGTCCACACGAATCTGGATTCATGGTTTCATTTCGGATTTCGTTTATGGTGTGAATTCTCAATCTGATTGGGCCTACAATCATCTTCGAGACGTTACAGATTTGGATGTGGGCGACACCGATCAGGATGGTAGAAGAGAGGTGGTTGTTGGTTTCGATCATCAGGTAGGTGTTTACGAACTTAAGCACTCCACCAACAGCACCAGTTTCATGTCCTACGAGGAAAGCTGGCTTTCTAATCCATATGATGAGCCTGTTACAGGGGTGACTGTCTACGATTCCAACGGTAATGGTTTCGAGGAAATCGGCATTTCTACACAGCGCGGAGATGTTTACCTGATTGAATTCCCGAAAACAGTAATGGGTGTATCCACTATGGAGTTCTCAAAGACTCTGTGGAGTAATAGCACTGGTGACGGCGGTAACTACGGACACTGGAACTCTCTGTCTGCGGTTGACATAGACAGTGATGGTAAGGACGAGATTTTTGCAGCTGAATATGACGGCTCTAATGTCTACGCTTTCGAGGATGATGGTGAAATGCTATGGAACAGCTCAGAGATTTCAGAGCCAATAAGAGAAATGTTCGTTGAAGACCTTGACAATGATGGGGTCTACGAAGTCATATGTGCCTCACAGACAGATGCAATCCATGCACTTGATGTAACTGATGGTCACGAATTGTGGAATTTCTCAGAAGCTACAGGTGACATGCTTTCACTTGCATTACACGATATCACAGGTGACAATGCATCTGAAATACTAGCAGGTGATGCAACCGGAAAGATCTGGATTCTGGATGCGGAAGGTAACCACCTCTACAATGCGTCCACTGGGCATACTGCTTCAGTATACGAAGTAACAGTTGGGAACTTCACCGGAGAAGACCATCTCACGATAGCTTACCTACAGTACTCCGGTCTCTTCACGGTTCGACTCGGAGTACTCAATCCGTTCAATGGAACCGTTGTGTACGAAAGCCCGGCTGATTCGGCTATTCTCTGGTCTGATCTGGCAGCCTACGACTTCAACGATAACGGCATTGATGATATAGCCTATGGCCTGAATTACTTGCACATCGTTGACCCATCTGATGGATCAGTGTACTACAACGGGACAATATCCGGTTTCGCTCAGAATTTTTACATCGACAACTTTGATGACGACGCAGCACCTGAGCTTTTGGTTCAGACAGTCAATGGTGCGTATCTGGAGGACGTAGTTGCTGGCCATACCAAATGGGTATATTCGCCACCGATGGAATTCATGGATTCTGTTCTTGGTGAGATGGGTGGCTCTGATTCCATGGATCTTGCAATGGCAGGAGATAGTGGAGTTCTTGTTGTTCTCGATACCAGTACTGGAGTACCAATCTGGTTCAATGTAACTGGTGGTCAGCTCTGGTCTATTACTGCAGCGCACCTAGAGGACGACGGTTTTCTATCACCTGTTGCTTGGGATGACAGTAATGGTGACATCTTCGCAACTCATCATGTAATTCCAACTGACTACGAGGAAGAACCCACCTACGAGATGCATTCCGTCTACTGGAACAGGACTCTTGACGAAGAGCTATCTGGCATTTGGGTGGAAGATGTTGCAGGTGATAGTCGAGATGAAATTGTGGTTACGGATGATTCCGGGGGATTGATGCTGCTGAATGGTACGACATCCAACCCAATATGGAATGTGACACTGGCTTCGGCGGCACTTGATGTCTCCTTTGGAACTCATACGGGTACATCTGACTTGGACCTTACGGTCAGGACAGCAGACAAACAGGTAGTCTTGCTTGATGGGGATGATGGCTCTGTTGTATTCAATCTCTCCTCACCACTTGATCACTACATATCGGGCCACTTTTCTGGTGAGTATAGTTCAACTAACGCCGGTGATGAAATCGTTCTCTTGTATGAGAAAAGAACTGTCCCAAGGAAGAGCTATCTGGTGTGGTATGACCGTGCTGGAATCCAGCTCTATGTCAGTGATGTCAATGTGACTAATGCTTGGAACCAACTTGTCACAGGCCACTTTTCTGGAGCATCAACCCTCGATATCGCCTTTGGTGGATATGACCACTACGTCAATGTGTACAATGGCTCTGATGGGAAGCAGTTATGGACCTACAATATTGGAGGTAGCATCTATGGCATGAGAGCGGGTGATGTGAATGGTGACTCCTACGATGATATCGCTGCTCGTGATTCAAGTGAGGACATCACGGTTGTAAACGGTCAAACTGGTGGTCTCCTCTACAAGAAATTCTTTGGCATCGGTGACATTGAGTCTTTCGAACTGATAGACTTGGTGGATAATGACGGGGAAGATGACCTAGTCATAAGCTATGCCGATGAAGGTGTGAAAGCATACGATTCAGTTGGTACCCAGAGATGGTTCTTCAATGCGCCATTGGTCATGAGCTATTGGAATAAGATGATGACCTTTGATGATATGGATTCCGATGGACATACAGACCTTGTAGTCATGAATCACAATTATGTTACCGTGATAAGTGGAGAAGATGCCAAGCTAATTTGGCACTACCGAAGTAATGACCGGAATCAGTATCCCGCCACAGGCCATTTCCATAGCATCAGTGGTGCTCCTGATGTAGTTGTTGGATACAGGTATGATCTTTTTGTGGTATCAGGAACGAATCCAGCTCCCGATCCCCCGGACGCACTTTCTACGCCAGAACTCGCTCCCCTCGGTTTTCCAGCTGGACTTGTGGAAACCTCAATCGTGCTGATGCCGATTATGCTAACAGCTTTGGTTATTGTGATACGAGGTACTGAAATGAAGAAGAGGAAAATGCCCAAGTAATGATTGATTCCGTATCTATGGAAGGATTCTCAGAAAAGCCGCGGTTCGCAGGGATAAGGTTTTTCTATTGCTTATTCTCATACCATATGGGACCAAGCTTCGAAAAGCGATTTCAACGGGACTTATTCCGATAACCATACCACTCTGACTTGACTCTCTAAGCTGTTCCCTTTCGTCTAGCGCCTTATGGAAACAATTCATAAGGGGAGAGAAGTGGGGGCTTCTATCCCCCTAAATCCTCTACAAATCATAGTTACGGATTGAGTGAATTTGGACAGAAATTCCACAAAATCAGGTGACAGAATCAAACAGAATTGGGAAAGCCGGACTAACCTCGACACTGAGTGGCTGCTTTCTATATTCGAAGGGATGCCAATTCCAATTAATGTCTTTGATCTAGAGGGGAATATTATCGCAGCCAATGAAGCGCTCATCGAATTTGCTGGTGTTTCTTCATTCGACGATTTGAAGGGGTTCAACATATTCAATGACCCAAATATGTCTGCGGAAATGAAAGAGAGATTACACAGCGGCGAGAACATCCGATATCAATCGGAAATCGATTTTCAGCTGGTTCGAGAGTTTGACCTCTATCCGACTGAAAGAACAGATATCGCGTATGTTGAAACCGGTATGACTATCCTTGAATCCCCATTAACGGGTAAGAAAATCGGTTACCTGGTGCAACTAGTAGATATATCCGAACAGAAAAGGCTTGAAACAGAGCTAAAGCAATCTCAAAAGGAGTTCAAAGAGATCAGCAGAGAATTTGAGAGAATACTTGATACAATCCCGGGTATCGTGTTTTATAAAGATCGAAATGGCAACTTTATTCGTGTAAATGAGTATTTAGCAAAGGCTCATGATATGTCAAAAGATGAACTTGAGGGAAAATCCACATTCGACCTCTATCCTGAAAGCCGGGCCGAAGCGTATCTCAAGGATGATTTAGAAGTAATTGAAAGCGGTGAACCGAAAACGAACGTGGTTGAACCTTGGACAACCAAGGATGAAACCAAATGGATAAACACGAGCAAGATACCTCTTCGAGATGATGATGGAAAAATTGTTGGCGTGGTAGGAATATCAATAGATATTACCGAAAGAAAGAGAATGGAAGACGAACTCAAAGATCGCGAGAGACAGGTTAGAAAAGTACTGGAATCTGTCCCCGCTGGAATAGTTATTGTGGAGGCAAAGACCAAGCGAATCGTTGAAGCTAATTCGAAGGCCTGCGAAATAACTGGTTTCGATGAAGATGAACTCGAAGGAGCACTATGCAATAGATATCTCTGCCCCGCCGAAAAAGATGAATGTCCAATTCTCGACTTGGATCAAGAAGTCGATAATTCTGAGCGTACATGTCTTACAAAAGATGGGTCAAGGGTTCCCATACTAAAAACGGTCAAGAAGATAACGCTTGGGAAAAACGAATACCTTCTGGAGAGCTTTGTTGATATATCTCAACAAAAGGGTATCGAAAAGGCACTGCGTGCAAGCGAAAAACGATACAGAACTCTGATTGATGTATTGCCTGCAGGGGTTGCAATCGCGGATTCAGATGAAAAGTTCGAGATGGTGAATCAACCGATGAGTGAGCTTCTAGGCTATGATTCAGAAAAGCTGATTGGCCGGTCATTGTTAGAATTTGTAGATCCAGCTTATCACTCAAAGATTTTTGCGGAAACGAAAAAAAGGGAGAATGGAGTCGATTCCAGTTACGAAATACAGATAATCAACGTGGATGGAGAGAAACGAGATATCCACTTGACAGCGACTCCCCATTTCAACGATTCCGGCGAAGTGGCAGGTTCGATAGGCATATTTTATGACATCACAGAACGCAAAGAATCACAGCGGGAGCTTAGAGAAACAGCCTACCAGCTCCAAGAACGGATAAAGGAAATGGAAGCCCTTTATGCAATGGCAGATCTTTCAAATGAAACGGATATTCCAATGTCGGAGGCCTTGCAATCTGCCGCTCAAATTACAAAAGACGCTTTTCAGTACCCTAACATAACTTGCGTTAGGGTACTATTCGAAGGTCAGGAATACGCAACTTCCAACTTCGAAGAGACTGAATGGAAACTTGAGCAAGATATCTGGTGCGAAGGAGAGAGAATAGGCAACCTACAGGTGTACTATTTGGAATCCCGACCCGCATCTGATAGAGGTCCATTTCTCAGTGAGGAGGTTGATCTTATAGCCTCGATAGCTATTCAGATTGGCGAATACATAGAATTACGAAGAACTCAGCAGAGGAGAGAAGAACAACATCGAGAACTAGAGTTGTATGCATCGCTTCTTCGTCACGATCTGAAAAATGACCTTGGTGCCATACTAGGCAATTTGGATATCCTCAAGATGATTCTACGAGATGCTGACGAGGAGACAAGAAAAACAATCTCGTCTGCAGAGGCAGTTTGCGAAAGAATGAACAGCCTCTTGACCGCTCTCAGTCGTCCCGCAGAAACTATTGAGACCAATTTGTACCGGTTGATAGATAGAATCGCTGGACAAACCACCGAAGAAGAACCGCAGCTTACCATCAATATCACAGCAGACGCTGATGCTGAAGGCGCAAGAATTCCAGCAAGCCGTCTGTTACCAATGGTTTTTGAAAACTTGTTTCGGAACAGCCTAGATTTCATTGAGGAAGATCCAGTAATAGCAGTGAAGCTTTCCAATGAGAGCGGAATGGTCGAAGCTCTGGTATCTGACAACGGACCTGGAGTGGCAGATGAAGTCAGAGATAGTCTCTTTGAGAGAGGTTCGTCAACACGAGGTGGAGGCATGGGTCTATACCTGTCTAAGCAAATCCTAGAGGGTCTCGATGGGTCAATAGAACTGGTTGATGCTTCATTACACGAGGGTGCTACCTTCAGGGTTATGCTACCCACGCGATAATCATCCAGTAGGAAGATGTAATCTAGTAACACTACTCCAAAAAAGATTCAAATACTTTCTATTGTTCCTTAGAATCTGCAGAAAAAGCCGCCAAATGTACATATTCTGGTTGTTATATGGACATAATGAAGCAATGCACTTATACGCGCATAACCAAGACTTTAACTGCAAACTATACTATGAATCATATGTAGTAAATAAGGGCACAATGGGTTTCAACGTGAGCCGACTCTCAGTTCTGGCGTGCGGCTGGAGTCTTGCAGGAGCCTGAGAATAGGTTTCCTGGAACGCGGCGTGCAAAACAAATTAGGTGGTGGCGCGGCAAACGCCGGTTGCTCACTACCATTGTGCCCACCTTCTTCCTGAAAGAAATCATTACACCAATGCGTTGAAACGTTTTCTATTAAGGACCTATGGAGTAACAGTGAGTGATTGAGATGCTAGAATCCACCAAAGCACGGATCGCAATGTGTCATTGTCTGTTCCTGTTAGTGCTAGTCAATCTATTTCTTCCATTCAATAATTATCACACAACAGATATGGACAATTCTCAGTACATTGTATCGCAAGATACCGTCCGTCCCGAGATTTCAAGTTGGAATTTCACGAAAGAAGCTAGACGCGGGGAAGATTTCGAGGTATGGGCTGATGTGACTGATACCGGCTCTGGGGTTAAGAATGTCTCATTGGTGGTTGAAGAGACCGCATCTATCAAAACAGTGCATTCCTTATCGTTCAATAGCTCACTGTACACCGCCCAAATCCAGGCGCTACAAGCCAACAGAACATACGAATTGTTCATACGCGCTTTTGACAATGCGAATAACTCGGCAACGAGCTATAGGCGCTCAATTAATTTGATGATTGCTACGACCACCCGAATAGATCCTAATGCAACATTTGTACCCGTGGTTGTATCAAGCTCCGTTGTTGGAGTCCTTGTAATCGTTCTTGCATACTTCTATGATAGAAAATATGGCGGCGATTAGTTTGTCTGCCACCCACCGGATGATTGATACATTCTCCTTTTATTGTCGTTTCTAGCACACAACTTACAAGCGTGGACACTATGTTCAAGTACGCCATCAAACGAGTGGTTCGAAGTTACAGATTATTCATTGCTCTCACGATTGGCGTACTGGTTGCAACTACGTTTTTCGCAAGTACTAACGTATCGGCAGACTTGTTGGCACGTGATGCTTTGAATGGTGCAATAGACGGCGTTGTCTATGATTTTGTAGTAAACGATGTCCAAGGTTCTAATTGGACCGCCGATACTTTCGAAGAGGTAGAAGAGGAAATCGATGCAGTGTCGCAAATCACTTCGCATACACGGACTACAAGTCTATCCTATGACTACAACGACACCGGCACAACATTCCAGATTCACGGACTCCAGTGGAACAGCAGTATGACGATAGGCATGCAGGTGGTATCTGGGGCCTCTTCATTAGGTCCGAATGAAACATACGTCGTTAAAGGTTCGGAAAACGAATCGCTTTTCGAAATAGGACAGGAAATTACGGTCCCGATAGCGGTCGGAAAGAGCACTCCTCCATTTCAGGAGATTGTTGAATGGAATATGACCGTCGCTGGCTATGTTTCGGTCCCAGAAGATAAATTGTATGCCATAACTCAGAATCCCTTCGCTGGCATTCTACTTGGACCTTACGGATTCGGGGTGGAACTTGAATACAATCTTCTAATCTCAGATTGGAGCACAACCATGTCCCCGATTTTGGATGCCTGTAATCAGGTTGAGAATTCGACACAGTATGGCGTCTTGAACAGCATTCATTGCCGGATTGACAGAGATGCACTCATAGATCCTTACAACATAGACGCTTCTATTGATAGGCTGCGTGAGAAAAGAGAAGCTGTTCTCTCCCGCGTGGAGCGGTTTGGTGCAACGGTTTCATCAAGTCTTACAACTCCCCTACAGCTCTACTCAGCGATTTCCCTGATAATGAATATCACGTTCATGGGCCTCTCGCTTCCAATTTTCTTCATGGCCTACTTCACAGGAACAATGGTTAGTGATGTAGGATACAATCTTCGAAGACGTGAAATCGGGCTGCTTCTCACCAAAGGATACAAACGGGGAACCATTCGGAACATGTTTCTGATCGAGGGGGTTGTAGTTGGAGCACTTGCTGGAGCTGCTTCCATCTTCTTGGGAACTGCTATTTCATTCTTTGTCGTTGCTCCGTCTGGAATGAGTTATCTATCAGTTGTAACGAACAATCCAATCTCCATTGTACTATCCGTTATTCTTGGCATGGTTTTGGCTCTCATTTCAGTATGGAGACCAGCAAACAGAGCATCCAAGTTGGAACTCCTTGATGCCCTGAAGCATTACGTCTATGTGGAGGAGACTTCAGAGTACAAACGACTACTCCCGACGCTCACTTTTGTGCTTGGTACCTACAAAATCGTAATTTGGCTGCTTGGCATTGATATGAACGTCCTGCTCACAAGTCTTAGCCCTGGTAACTGGTTGCTTGCTATTGGGATTGTTGCTTGGCTTGCTATTGACGGGGTTCTGAACACTCTAGGTCCGCTTTTCTTCCTTTACGGGGCGACGAAGCTTTTCATGCGTGGATCTACCAAGTTCCAAGAGTCGGTCGTTAACGCAGGCAAACGTTTCTTTGGAGCTTTTGGAAAAATAGCAACACGAAATGTCAAAAGAAATCCAGCCCGTAATGCCGCTCTTGTCTTTATTGTCTCCCTTATTGTCTCCTACGGTGTATTCTCAATTGGCAGTCTATTCTCTGAATATGATCGTGTGGAGCGTGATGCCCGATATGAGGTGGGAGCTGACCTAAGATTGGAGCTTGAAGGCGAGTTCAATGCTACTGACATAATTGCTAATGTAACTGCGGAAGAAGAGGTTGTACAAGCAACGACTGAACACCGGCTCGGTCTAACGTCTGGAGGAAGAGATATCTCCGCGCGGGGGATTAAACCTCAAGAGTGGCTTGACACAGCATTCTATGAACCAGGATGGTTCATAGGTGATGTGGAGGAGATGATGTCTCAGCTCGAAACAGAAGACGGCATCATTCTATCAGTGAGAATTGCCGATGCATTAGGACTGGAAACAGGAGATGACATTTACGTGAAGGGGCCTTTGGCATCATCTTCATATCGGCTGCGCATTGTAGGTCTCATTGGCTATCAGTCCTTCTTAGAAGCTTTCTTGGAAGACATTGATGTTTCAGCCATGGGATCCTATCCATCATATGTTTCTTGGTCCTTCCTCAATGACACAGGACTGGTCGATACTGCTACCACCAATATTCTGATCGACACTCCATCAGCAACCAATGGAACCCTATTACAACAGGAATTCGATTCCTCCTATCCCGACAGTATCTATCGCAGTTACTCTTACACTAGTCAAATCAAGAATTACTATGAGCGACCAATCGAAAGCGGTATCACCAAAATACAATGGGTAGCAGTTGTGTTTGCAGTCATACTCGCTGTGGTTGGAACAGGTCTGGTAATCATTCTCACGCTTCGAGAGAAGAAGGCTGAGACTGCACTCCTAACTGTTCGCGGGTTCAGCAAATGGCAGCTGTTCAGGACACTGTTCGCTGAGGTTATGGTCATGGTGGGCTTCTCATTGCTTCTTGGAACTGGAGTAGGCCTGATTCAGATATTTGGAAACACGAATCTCCAGTCTCAGCAATATACTGGTTTAATTAGGCCACGGGTCGTGCTAGGTGGTTTACCGGGTCTCAACATGATTCTTGTAGTGATAGCTGTGATTTTGGCTGCGGCACTACCTGTCTACTGGGAATCAAGGAAGCCCGAAACAAAGGTGGATGTTCTTAGATAAAGGTGACAAACATGAATTCGTATATTGAAGCGAAAGATTTGGTTAAGGTGTACCGCCTCGGTGAAGTGGAGGTACAAGCGTTACGAGGTCTTTCAATGAGTGTGCATGAGGGAGAGATGGTTGCTATTGTAGGCGCCAGTGGTTCGGGGAAAACTACATTGCTCAACATTCTGGGAGGAATAACAAGAGCTACTGCTGGCCAGACTGTAATAGCTGGACATGATGTCACAAATGCAAGTCCTGCGCAGCTGGGACGCCTGAGAAGGGACGTTGTTGGCCATATTTTCCAGGAACTCAATCTCATCCCTACTCTTACCGCCTATGAAAATGTGGAGCTTCCTATGCTTGCGGCAAAGAAATCTTCGAAACATCGGGAGGAGCGAGCAACCCATCTCCTCACAGTTATGGGATTGAAGGAGCGAATGAATCACAAACCCGATGAGCTTTCAGGTGGACAAAGACAACGAGTGGCTATCGCTGCAGCTTTAGCTAATGATCCACAAGTTCTCCTTGCAGATGAGCCTACTGGCGACTTGGACACAGAAACCGGCGCAGTTGTTATTGATCATCTTCACACGGTAAACAAGCAGCTTGGCAAAACCGTGCTCATGGTTACGCACGACCCCAGTCAGGCACGGCAGTGTGATAGGATTCTCAGGATTCAGGATGGCCAAATCATATCCGCACAAAGACCTACTGCTGATGATGAAACTAAAGCAGTATCTCGTGTTGATGTTGTTCAGGAAAGAATAAGCGAAATCAAGGAGGAGATGTTTTCTCTCGATAAGCAGGTACGAGACGGCCAGATACCTCCCGCTGAATTCGCCAGAAAACGAGTAGACCTAGAAGAACGATTGGAAGTATTCGAGAAGGAATTACATCGGCTTGGCTTCTAATCCTAATTTCAATCATGTGGGATTGGTTCCCGCTCCGGTATGTGATTGCGTTAGCATTCCTAAATGAACTCCTAGGAAGAGAACCAAAGAAAACATGTATTACGAATAGGTATGATATTGTTAGTCGCTAAAGAACCCTAAGTATTGCTATACCGACGTGATACCGCTCATCTAACTACTTTATATATTTCAAATCAATCTATACTACTGAGGTGCATGATACTTGACAGAGTGGACCGAAGTGGAACTTGACTGGGCATATTTCATAGCTCAGAGTACACTTGAGATGCAGAGAGTCAAAAGGCGAATACCCGTTGGATCTCTGGTACTTGAGAAAGAGAAGGAACAAGATGAAGAGACTGGCCAAGCTTGGATATCCACCTACTATGCTATTGCAGAAGAGTCTGGACTCCGCCGGCTTCCCGGAAAGACACAAGCCACTGATTATGTGACGAAGATGCTGTTGGGATACATGAAAGACAAAGAAAAGATCCCTCCGAATACAAGAATCGATAAAATCTACAAAAATGGAAATGCCAAACTGAAGTATGATCCTTCAGAGTATGACAGTTTTTCAATACACTTAACACCACAGAGCGTTGGAGAAAACGTCGAGAACTTCCTGCGATTACTGGATGAACCGGCAAGAACTAAATTCACGCCTTCTGAGGTTTGGAGAATAGAACCTGCCAAAAGCAGCAGGTCAAAATGTCGGACCTGTGGAGGAAAGATACCGAAAGGGGAGCTTCGATTGGGCGAACCGGGGTACTATGAAGATCATCTTACATACAAATGGCACCATTTCGACTGTAAGGCTGATGAAATCTGGGGTATTCCAAAAGATATGCTGGAAGGCCTTGGCAATCTAGAAGAAGAGGACCAAGAAGAAGTTAAAGAAGAACTATGGTCCTGAAACGGCACAAAAGCTTCTCTCATTTGATTTGAAGGAACTGAGTTGAGAGGCATTTAGCTTCTAGTATCTGATGGAGAAGTCCTCAAAGACACCGGTGTGATCTTCCCAATTTACCTCAACGTCCTCTACCCTTGCAGATCTAGGTCCATCGTGGCAAAACTGAATCATCTCTTTCACTTTGTCTTGATCTCCTTCAAAAACTGCCTCCACTCGACCATCTCGTAGGTTTTTGACCCAACCATTTACTCCTCTTTTTCGGGCTTTTCTTTTCGTTGTCGCCCTGAAAAATACACCTTGCACTCTGCCGCTGATGAAAACGTGAGCTCTCCTCTTCATACATAACGCCTCACAATAACAGGACGAAAATAGCCGTATTCGTCTTTGCTTTTCTATTAGCTTTGCTTCGGTCAATTAAAGAATTCTGAAATCCGAACCGAGTATTGTATGGTTATCGTAGTTACATGAACCAAGCAATAATGCCGCTAGCGAAATCAATCAAGTAATGCGAAGCAATACATGGTACCAAGTTCCTTGTTTTGATGTAGAGTACGCCCCAGAACCAACCTGCTGCAATTTGCCCCGCAAGAGCCAGAAATGACATCATGATGTCTCCATGAGAAGCGGCTATTGGACCAAAGAAATCCGTTGGAATATGCATTAGGCCAAACAGAATACCTGCAATGAACCACGCCTTCTGCTGTCCCAGCGCTCGCTCAAGCTTCGATTGGATTACTCCGCGATGTACTAGTTCTTCAAGGAACGCCGGAGTATAGATGTAGTACAGGAGCAAAGGTATTGGAATAGGATCGGGTGATTCAAAGAGCGCAGGTACGATACCCCAAAGCAAACCAATGACGATCACAAACACTGCTGGCTTCAGATAGAAACTCTTTCGAAATCCTAGGTCAGAGAATTGCCACTTGTTTACAAGTGTAACAAAAGCGATTGGAAATACGAGCATGAGGATACTGTGAAGTGGTACATTGAGGGGGCCAAGCGGTACGTAAGGGTAATATGCGTCTAGTACAAACTGTGAGTATATGAATACGAAAACCGATGCGAATGCCACCATCCAAATAAAAAGAGCCTCTAGAACTTCTCTCTGTGCATTGTCGCTTCCTGGCACCACTTCAGGATAGTCCCCAAGTTTGTCATGAGCCAAGGCGGTGAATCCAATAAGCCCGACTGCATTCCCAATCATCATCACATAGTTGGCAAGGCTTGACATCTCTGTGCACCTGATTTGGTCATACTTGTAGATGCGTCAGGAAAGGGAATGTCTTTTCAATTTTAGTCTGCTGTACTTTCCACTCTATATCATTCAAAGTCCCAATCACCCAGATAATGTGCGATATCTTCCAGAATACTGCTTGCTTAATCCTGAAGCAGATTGAGCATGACGCCAACTAGATGGTTCCAGAATCTGTTCTCATTTTTCTGGCGCGTATAGTCGCAAAAATCGTGATGAAGTAGATTTTTGAAGCATTCAGAGTAAAATGCATTCGGTGTTTAGAACGAGTCTTCCGGTTGTGCTTGTTCATGGAGGAGCTACCAGATTCAAGAATGAATCTCATGCAGCCGTTCTTGAGGCTGTATCCAAGGCCGCAAAACAAGGAATGTCAGTCCTCGAGTCTGGTGGATCTTCGCTTGATGCTGTTGAAAGTGCTGTCTGGCTTTTGGAAGAAACGACGCTATTTACTGCGGGCAGGGGCGGTTGCAAGAACAGTGAGGGTGTTGTTGAGTTGGATGCAATAGTCATGGACGGGCATCGACTTCAGAGCGGCGCCGTCATGGCTGTAACCGATGTCATTCATCCTGTATCTTTGGCTCGATATGTTATGGATCGTACGCCCGTGGCTCAAGTAGCTGGCAAAAACGCGACGAGACTTTATGAAAAAATGATATCGGAAGGTTATCGAAAGGAAAGAGCAAGCGGAGAATCAGGATTACCAGTCATAGCCGATCCATGCGATACCGTTGGTTGTGTTGCGGTGGACGAACATGGACGAATCGCAGTAGCTTCTTCAACAAGTGGGTGGCCAGGAATGTTACCTGGTCGCGTTGGTGATACAGCCGTAATCGGAAGTGGTGTCTATGCAAACGAGGTTGCAGGAGTCGCGTGTACCGGCAAAGGAGAACAGATCCTACGTATATGCATGGCAAGAACAGCGGTTTCCTATATCGAACAAGGAATGGTACCTTCGAAGGCAGCTGAGAAGGCAGTACGTGTACTGAGGGAGAAGACTGCTGGTCAGGCTGGCCTTATTATTCTCGATGCAGAAGGTGAGGTGGGACTGGACTATGATACTCCTCACATGCCTGTTGCTCTTTGCTTGGACGGGCCTGAAATCGTTATTCAATCAATGAAGCCCAAGTTGTGAGTGTTACGCGGGAAATTATCACTACCGATTTCTGTACAAGAATTGAGTTATCCTATCTCGGAATCTAGGTACACAAGAAAATGAGGAGCCCCAGATGGGGCGTACAAGGTCACTCTGACACCGGAACATCCTAAACAAATCAACGCCAGAACACTACGTATGATAACTAGTATTTCCTATTTCCCGTCGTTTTCTATGATTGCCAGAATCTCCTCTTCAATTGTTGGAGTCATTTTTGGTCTGGTCTTGATTCTCCCGACTTCTTCGCCATCTTCATCGAAAATAATGATAGTTGGACTGCTCGTGATGCCAAAGGTATCTACTTCCTCTGGACTTGGCGGTACTGCCCAGTGCTTGTTGGATGGTCTTCTAGGCTTCTCCATTCCCCCTAAAGCTCTGATTTCAATACCTGTTTCATCTTCTAGAAGGGAAAGCACTGGCACGGCCTTTCTAGCGTCACCGCACCAATCTGCGAATACGACAATGAGCGTGTAGCTATCAGCATATTTTTTGAGTTCCTCAACGGTATCCTCGTTGAGCTGATATCTTTCACGCACTGTCTGGTACATCCTGCTATAGCGAGGATTCATTGATTGAATGTAGCTTGTGCAAGTAGGGCATTCCTCTTGTACATCATTCAGATTGGGAATTCCAACCACCCTCCGTATCCTACTCCTCGCAGATGATATCGCTGCCTTTTTCGCCTTTCTTGGGTTGCAGTGGATATTGTTTTACAAGCGATACAAGTTCCTTTATGTCCTTCTGATGTCTCATCTCGTCTTCTCGCAGATGACTCAGAAGCTTCCTTGCTACAGGATTGTCCATCTCTTCAATAGCTTGGCCGAGGTAGTCTGACATCTGTTTCTCTTGTTCCAATAGTGATTCAAGACGTCTCTCGAGCTGAATCCTCTCGGTATACCGATCTACTTTTGCGCTCCATGTATCACAAGGCGCTTCATTGAGCAAATCAATCACACCTTCAAGGAATTGTTGGTGCTTCCAAGTGTCAAGTCGCATAAAGAGAAGTACTAGACGGACAACTGCTTGTCTAGACTCACCTTCATACTCTGAAAGCTGCTCAAGAGTACTACTCTCTACATCAATTTGATTCTGCAAAACATCCATGAGCTTCTGTTGGTTCGACAAACCTTTTTCACCTCAATAGTTTTCTTCACTATCGTTAATTACAACTTCACTAATAAACCCATCGTTTGAGACTATTAATTTCATAATCATTATACCAAATTTGTCTTAGAATCTAACCAGGGCTGAATATGGGCAAAAAGCTTTCTATACCCTTCGCATAGGAACGTCCGGGCTCCTTCTAAGCGGTCCTTAGGACAACCTCCGTGACACAATCCCCACCAAGGACAATCAACACATTCTTCCTTTGTTTGAGCCTTCCGCTGTTCAAATTCGCTTCTGCGAGATAGAACATCCTTCCACGATACATCTCTGAAATTGCCGAGGTGTTCATCAGGGAACACGAAAAAATCGCAGGGATATATGTCTCCGTTATGCTCAATGACGAGATATCTCCCACAGTCCTTAGATATTGAACATAGTGATGTCTGTTGTCTGCCGGCAAGGTTCTCAAATATGGCATCAAACAGACGGATATGAACTTGCCTTGGGTTATCTTCTTTCTTCCACTGATCAAACAAAGTACATAGGAATTCCCCATATGCTCTTGGCTCAACCGAATGATCCTTCAGCTTCCCGGTATTTTGGTCAATATCTGCGGCAGGAATGAACTGTAAATGCTGGAACCCTTGTTGTCTATGAAATCGATAAATTGTGCGGGCATTTTGCATGTTGCCCTGATGAATGACTGTGAGAATATTGAATTGCACACCATGTTTCTTGAGCAAATCAGCACTATCCATTGCTTGTTGCCACGTACCCTCACCCCTAGCTGAATCATGGATTTCTTTTGGCCCATCTATGCTTAAGCCTACAAGGAATTTGTATTCTGCCAAGAACTCTGCCCAGTCACGGTCAATCCTCGTGCCGTTTGTCTGTAACGCATTGCCAATTCTCTGGCCCTTATGACCGAATTTAGACTCAAATCTCACAGCTTGTTTGAAGAATTCAAGTCCAGAAAGTGTTGGTTCGCCACCCTGCCAAGAAAACACGCTTGGACTGAATCCCAATTGCAAGTAGCTCTTAACTAACTCACGAAGAGTATCGGTTGACATAACAGTCCGTTCTTTGTTGGAATAACAACGCTCTGGAACATCAAGATAGAAACAATAGTCACATGTGAGATTGCACATACCGGATACCGGCTTAACCAGCAACTGAAATGGTCGCACTACTCTGACACCTAAATTGTCTCATAGAACAACGAAGCTTCCTTATCTTCGTCTGCCTCTATCTTGCCTTCCAAAATGGGATCACTGGTCCGTTTCATCCAATCGAGGGTCTCCCTCTTGAGTCTCGCTTTTGTATCCGCATACGTAGAGTCATCAGCTAGATTATTCCTCTGTAATGGATCTTCATGAAGGTCATATAGCTCTTCTTGAGGGCGAGGTTGATTGTACTTCTCTTCGCCGAAAGCTTCAATGAATGCCCTGCCTGCATCAGAATTGCGGATGTCATCCGGCATTTCAAACAGGAATGGGAGCTCTTCCATGTTCCTAATGTACTTGAAACGGGTGCTCCTTGTACCTCGCATAGGATTGTAGCCTATATCATGATACGTTAGTTCAGCGTGTATGAATTCCCTCCCGATGAACTCTTCCTCAAGGAGCAATGGTGCATAGCTTCTACCCTCAACTTCCCTAGGAGCTGGGAAACCTAGAAGGTCGCATAGGGTTGGAAGAATGTCCACATTCGAAACCAGCTGCTCTATTCTGCGACCTGCTATGAATTTCTCAGGCCACACCATTATGAGGGCTGTTCGTATACCTGGATCATACAGTGTACATTTGGCTCGAGGAAAAGCTATGCCATGGTCAATAGTGAAGATGAAAAGTGTATCATTTCTCAGGCCATTCTCTTCTATGGATTTCCTTACCCTACCAACTGCATGATCGAGAGCCTTCAGGGATTTTTTGAAGCGGGTGAAATCGCGTTTCATGCCTGGATGTGCAAAAAGGAACGGTGGAAGATCAGCAAGATCGTCGCCATCTTCAAAGTGTGGGAATGGCCTATGAGTTTCAAAAACTCCAATCGAAACCAAAAACGGATCTTGGTTGTCACTCACACGTTCGAAGAAATCCTGAGCTTTTGGAACCACTGATTGGGTGAGGTATGGAAAGTCTGTCCTATCACTTACCTCCTCATAGCCGAGTTCATGCGGATCATTGGTCTCGTGTTGGAGGCCGATTAGATGTGTTGAATAGCCGGCCTCTCTGAAAACTTCTGGGAGTGTCTTGTTTTCAGATGGTAGCTTCCATCCATAATTTACCAGTCCCATTAGCCCATTGCTGTGTGGATACTTGCCAGTCATGATGCTTCCCCGTGAAGGCGTACACTGAGGTGCCGTACAGAAGTTATTGGTGAACACGACGCCTTCTTCAGCAGTCTCATCAATCTCAGGCGTTTCTACTGGTGCCCCATAACAACCAAACTGTGTTCCTGAATCATGGCTTGTGAAGATAACAACATTGGGCTTTTCTTGTCTATCTTCCATAGTTTTGTCTCCATGATTCAATAGAGATGAACAATCTCTCTACAGTCAGGATGATCGAACATTTCTTCCTTCTCGTACTCATTCCCAAGGAACTGATTTATCATCAGCGCTGCGTAATTTGCTGTTCCGGTTGCCATTGACACTTGTTGAGTAATCGGACGCACATCACCGGCTGCCCAGACTCCTTCAATGTTTGTTTTCCCTCGCTTATCCGTCAGGATGTTTCCATTGGAATCAACTTCGACGCCGAGGTCGACTGCCAGTTCTGAACGGGGCTCTGCGACATGAGCTACGAAGAATACCTCTGAGCGGATACTCTCTCCGTTTTCCAATTTTACTCGCTGTACCTTCCCAGGCAGAGGAAATTCAATTTCCTTTATTTTCCCATGCATCCATTCAAACGGACTATCATCCAACTTGGATAAATCCTGTTCCTCAAATGGCATGTAAGCATCTTCTGTCATCAGAATCCTGATTCTGTTAGTGAATCTTGACACGGCGTGTGCTACATGCAAAGCACTTCCAGTAGTGCCTGTATTCACTACTAGTACGTCTTTGTCCTTGCATAATGGAGCTTCACAATCAGGGCAGTAGAAAGCACCATTCCCTACGTTGGCGACTGGTAACCATTTCCTCCATTTGCCATCTACTCTGGGATGTTTTCGGGCTGTGCCAGTGGCGAAAATCAGAGTTTTTGAATGATATTCGTTTTCATCCTGTGTTCTATAGCTACGCTTGGTCTTAACTGTAAACTCTGGATATTCTCCTGAAACTTCGACGACATTAGCAGCTTCATACTTTGCACCAGCGGAACTAGCAACTCCCTGCAGTTTTCTCAGTAGCGAGCGACCTTCATGGTAGGTTCCTTCTGAAGCAAAATTCATGATGCTGTTAGTATGAAAATGCATGGGTGATGTTCCTCTATCCAAAATCAATACAGATCTGTCATGGTATGCCAAATGCAATCCTGCTGAACACCCTGCTGGTCCACCACCAATTACTATTGTATCAAGAATATGTGATGACATTGGAAGTACCTATAGTTTTCAATTGCATTTAGCCACATAAGCTTAATCTACCCTGCTTTCAGTTCTCTGTTCTAACAGGATAACATAAGGAGTTGAACCAACCTGCGAATCCTTTTCCAATGCCCGGAGTGCGGTAAACCCGCAACTGTAGAAATGGATGACCCCGAAGCTGAGGCTGTCAAGAAAAGGATCGCTGATGAGGGGAGGTCACCTACCATGATTGTGAACTGCTCTGATGGTCACGAGTTACTAATAACACTCTACATGAACGGTGGAAAATTGGCTGTTCGCGATGTCGTCGTTCCAATGAGAGCCGAAGATGAGGATACTGGCGATGACAAATCATCGTCTGAAATTGACTGGCTCAAGAAAACATTTGGAGGTGACAGTTAGCATGGTTCTGCGATTGGCGGCTAGGGTAGAGCTTGACGATATGGACTTCGACGTAATATACCCTGATACAGAGCCAGACGAAGAGAAAATTGCCAAGTTGACTGGAATAGTTCAGCTGGTCTCTCACGCCCTAGAAAGTAGCGAATCATCTAACCCCTGTGCTCCGATGTTTATGAAATCAGAACATGGAGTGATAGGCTATTGCCAAGTCGACGGCTATGTCATGATCTGTGAGGGCGACACAGAGAGAGAAACTGAAGATGCTCTCAGAGCCCTGCTCAACAGTCCAACGGCGAACGCTGTGGAATTGGAAGAGAATCTCGAGCGGGTGGTCAATAAGACCGGCAAGGAGATTGGGGATCTGTGGCGTTGATTTCAGAGTACGAATCTTGTGATGGCGGTGGATGAAACTGGATTTCAGATTAGCGTTGTTCATTAGTGGTGGTCTTTCTCTAACTATACTTCTTATTTCGGTAGCAGTTTTTGCAAATCGTCTTCGTTCTGTCTATGATACACTTACGGAAAACACGAAACGGGCATTGATTTCTTTCGCAATGAGTGGGATTTTCTTGGCGATGGTTCCTCTACAAGCCATATTCTCCCCTAGGTTAGTTAGCTTGTGGCTTCCGGCGTTCCTTTGCTCTCTTATTATTTCGGAACTTCATTTGTTCTCCGAGTCTAGGACTGTAATATTGGGCGGAACGATTGTGAGTGTTTGTATTGGAATAGCCGTTGTTATTGAAACAATCCTTCGTTTGCAGGTAGATCTGATTCCTGTTATTCTCATTGCTGGTCTTAGCTCTCTGCTACTAGCCGCAACTATTCTGGGAGGCTATCTAGTAAAAACGAACCCATCACCATTCACTGTATCGATTTTTGTTTTGGTGCTAGTTTTCATTGGTACTTGGATTTCTGCAAGTTTAGGAAATGTTGCAACTAATCCCGAGTATTTTATGCTTGAAGCTGCTCCACTTCTAATCACCGCAGCTGTTCTGGGAACCATTTTGAGACCATGGCGCCTTATTATTTCCGTTGCTCTTGTTCTGTTAGGCATTGTGACTGCTATTTCAATTATCATCCCTTCAGCTATTGCTGGTGAAGTCGCCATTTGGATGTATGTTATTTGTGCTGTCTTTGCTGGTTTGGCATGTGTACTCCCACTTAACTACTTCATAAAGCAAGCACTGGATACAGGCACAAGAACGCCTCTATATACCTCGATCACACTCATTTCTGTAGCACTTCTAGCGATAACTCATTCCAATGCATGGTCTATTGCTCTCGAATTCGGAGTTTGGGATATCAATCTCTTGTATGTAGACTGGGTGATTGGAGTAGTCGCTGTGCTTTCCTTTACCCTTTCATCGGCATCTCTTCTCTATAGCGAGAGAATAACAAATTTGGTCATTGATGGTTTTGTTTTTGGAGGTGTGGTTTTCCTGACCTTAGGACATCCTTTTGTATCGGCCGGGCGATATCAGCTTAACCCTCTCTATCTGCCCCTCTCTTTTGTCATCGCGTCAGGCATAGTGGGGTTCATTTTGGTTGCATACAAACTAAGAAAAGCCGGTTCGGGAGGGGCTGCATCGCGCTTTATCCTTTTCAGTTTTGCTTCACTAAGTGTCGGTGTCGTTGCAATGTTCTCAGATATTTTTCCATTACCCTTGACTCTGTTTCTTATGGTCGCCCCTGGAATCATGCTGATAGCTGCAAGTCCCTACCGACCTCAGGTCTTTGGTGGAAAGGAGGCTGAATAGAGTGGATTTTGTCTTTGCTTCAATGATTGCTGGTCTAGTGACGTCATTACTGCTTGTAGTTTCTTTGATTGTTTACGCACGATCGGTTCATAGCGTGAAAGGAAGAATAGCCTCCAACACATTGCATGCACTCATTCTATTCGGTGGGGCCGGTGTAGCCTTAGCAGGGCTATCCGTTGCTTCCTCCCTGTATTCCGGCACAGCAGCCAATAGACCGTGGATTGTTCTCTTCTTCGCCTTTCTTATAGTTTCTCAGGTCAAGGTAGCCACTAAATCAAAGCGTATTCATTATGCAACATACGGTATTGTAATATTGGCAATTCTTTTTGGCATGGTTGTTGCACACGCCAGCCCGACTCAGACATCACCAATTCTTCTTTTCGTGTTGTCCATAATTTTCGCTGCCTCGTTACTGCTTTCGCTTTTCCTCCTCTGGGACTCGCCATCTCCCTTCTCTGCGGGAATGTTGGTTCTCTTAGCTGCATTTCTAGTCTCTTGGATTTCTATTGTTTCGGGGATTTTTCAGCAGAACCCCGAGTATTTCTTGGTTTTATTCGTACCTGCTATTATTGACAGTGCGTTATTGGCATCAATGCTAAAACCTTGGAGAAGAATTATCACACTGGTCGTGCTATTCACGGGTATTGTTGTAGGGACTTCGATGTTCATAGCATCTTTTTTGGCTGGAGATACACGAATTTGGCTGCTCACGGTATTCTCATTTTTGGCGGCCTTTTCGGCTATTGGTGGAATTGATTTCTTTGTCGAGCAATACCAAGAAACTAGAGCTAGGATTCCTGGTTATATTTCCATTTTCTTGGTTTCACTTTCTTTGTTGATCATCAATCATATCATTTTCTTTGGAGTGTTTGAAACCTATGGGCATAATGACTGGAACCTGCTTTATCTTGAATGGGTTATTGGTGTTGTCGCTGCAGGCGCATATGTCATGACATCGATTCAACCAATGGTTTCTACAGGAACAAGCAAGTATGCGAGACGTTTCGTTTTAGCATTCATGGCAGTTATGACTGTACTTGGCAATGAATATGTGCGATACGGAAGGTGGGTTTACGACGATATCTTTCCGCTTCTGCTATCTTTTGTCGGTATAGGTGTTATTGGTTATATTCTGGTTGTAAGAAGACTGCTTGATTCCGGCAACCGTAATGCTGCGGCTAATTTCGTGGGCCTAATGACTGGAGCTCTTGCAACCGCATTTGTAATAGAGTACTCAGACAATCTGCCATTTGTTGTAACGTTGATTCTGTTGATTATTACGACGGTAATGATTTATCGCAGCAGTCCCCGTGAGTTTTCATTTCTCACCGAATAAATGAGACAGAAATATCAGAATCAATTATATATTCGAGGTTTTCTCGTACATAAAATGTGGTCTTTATGCCTATAATGAAGGCGGTTGTACTAGGAGATACCGAGTGTGGCAAGACTTCCTTCACTATGCGTTGGACCACAGGATCTTTTCCTAATCCAGAAATGCTGAAGACTACCGTTGGAGCCAGCTTTGATACTAAGAAAGTAACCCTTCCTAGCGGCCGGGATGCGACATTATCCATCTGGGATTTCGGTGGTCAACGTAGATTCATCGATACGTTGAAAAGCATGATTCGCGGTGCGAAAATAGGCTTACTCTTCTTCGATGTCAGTAAAATGGCTACTCTTGATAACTTGTTCAGATACTGGGTTCCCGCCATCAGCGAAAATACACGATTCGATTTAAAAAATGGGGACGGTGAGCGATTCATCGTAGTTGGCAATAAAATCGACTTGCTAACTCCGCCGTTTGACGAAGTTTGTGATGAAATGGATCGTATGGCCGAACCCTATGGAATGAAAACTAAACTGATTTCTGCGAAGACAGGGGTTGGAATTGAATCACTTGACTACGAGTTTCTAAAAGTCGCAGACAGATTTCTGGATTAGCTGGCTGCTATAAGCAAGCAACCAATCCCAACCTATGCCTTTTGGTATACAGCTACCCGCCAGGGCTGCCATGCCAGGGGCTGTCCTTCCAGAACGCATCCCATATCATATCTTCAGTAAGCGTTTCTGGTTCTATCATAGTCTTGTGAAGTTCTTTAAGCAGATTATGATGTCGAATCTCGTCTTCACGAATCATGGACGCTATAGACTTCACCTGTTGGTCATCGCTTTCATTCGTTAACTTCTCATATGTCTCGATTGCTTTCGCTTCAAGCTTGATGTGTTTCTCTATGCCGTCTGCAATCTCATCACGTTCCTCCTCACTAATGAATGGCGTCGGACCTTCAACAGCTTTCCGTAACGAAGTTAGCAGCGCTGCATGCTTCTTGGAATCCTGAGCTATTCCCAACAACATCTGCTTCACAAAGGCATTACCAAGCTTGTCTGTTGTCTCCTCAACTATCTCAATGATCTTGTGTTCCAGTTTGATCTGGTTGTCAATGAAACGAAGTGTTTCTTTCTCATTCACGGGCTTCGCACCTTCCGAGATAGTAGTGGCGAGCATTTGCATTAATACTCTTTGTTCTACCATAAGACACGTTTCGGGCAATATTGATATTCAAGTGATACATGAATGACCTACGTATTCCGCAAAAACCACAAGGAACGAAGAAAGATGCCGCGAAAAAAGAACAACACGAAGAGGAACGCACTGATTGTCTTGGTGCTTATTGCTGTTGGAGGAGTAATTGCATGGCATGATGGACTGTTTGGTATAACCGCCATCAGGGACATAAACCAAGGCGAACTTGACACTGGTACCAATGTGAGAATCAAAGGCGAGCTAACAGCTATTGTTGGAAACTTGATGACAGTTAGTGATGGGGATGGCCACACTGTTGCTTTCAGCTGGTCTGGTGACAAACCAGCTCTTGGATCCATCGTTGTGGTAAGTGGAGAAGTTAGCTCATTCATATCCCTTAGCGATGTATCTTCTGTCTGGGCTGTATGGATTTTCAAGTAGCTAGGGATAGTCTCTTGACCGAAAACCCATTGGAGCACTGCGAAAGCACATACCCGTCACAGTGCTCGTGCATTTTCGTATTGCTCCGCCTCCTTTTCTAAATCCTGAGCGTAGCTTGGCAAAGCTTTTTCTTATCAAAATCAGGTGGAGACTCGATTCAACATGAAAGTCGAAGTATACACCGCGCCCGAAGATCCAAACTCTGACCAACTCAAGGAGTTCTTAGAGAATAGAGGTGTCAACTACGAAGAGAAATGCGTGGTGACACAACCGGAGCTTTTCGACGAATTGGTTGGCAGAACCGGGCAAGGCTCAGTACCTGCTTGCATCGTTGAAGGTGACATCTTCGTCGGCTTCGATTCTCGAGTGAAGCGGAGACTGACTCAGGCTCTGGATAACAACAGGTGACGCTGTTTGTACGACTTCGCAATCATTGGATCTGGAGTCACAGGGTATGGTGCTGCCATGTACGGCGCTCGACTGGAGATGCGCACTGTGGTAGTGGGAGATGAAGAAGGGGGAACCATAACCCTCACTGATGAAGTTTCAAACTACCCCGGTTTCATACAACTGACAGGCACAGAACTTGCAGAGAAACTGAAGGAACATGCTCTGGATTATCCTGTGGATCTTGAGACCGGTAGAGTAGTTGATTTGTTTCGTTGTGATGAAGGTTGTTTTTATCTTGTTACCAAGTCAAGGACATATGTATCTAGAACCGTCCTGATTGCGACGGGTATGGAAGATAGAGAACTGGATGTTCCGGGACATGATGAATTCAGGAATAGAGGTGTAAGCTATTGCGCTCTTTGTGATGGGCCAATATTTCGAGATAAAGAGGTTGCAGTGGTCGGAGGCAGTGATAGCGCAGCCAAAGAGGCTTTGTTACTCACCAAGTACTGTTCGAAGGTGTACATTATCTACCGAGGGGATAAGATTCGCCCTGAACCTATCAATGCGGAGAGAGTAGAAAAGTCTGACAAGATTGAAGTTCTTACGAATACCAATGTCACCGAGATTTATGGAGATCGAAGCGTCTCGGGAGTGAAGCTGGATAATCCCTACAATGATTCTGATACTCTCGAAGTTGAAGGTGTTTTCATTGCCATAGGCGGCATCCCGAATTCAGAGCTTGCTAAGAAAATCGGGGTTGAAGTTAACGACAAGGATGAAATCATCATCAACCGAAAGAGCGAGACGAACGTTGAAGCTGTTTTTGCTGCAGGTGATGTTGTAGATACAGAGTTCAAACAGGCCATTACGGGAGTTGCTGAAGGTGTTCACGCAGCCTACCAAGCATATCGCTACGTTAACGAGAATGAGTTCATTTATGCTCGCCAGCACAAAGAATAGCAGAAAAAAGCTCAATCTACTCTAGCCACGTATGCAGTACCTGGCGAATTCCTTTGAATCTGTTTGACAAAGAGTTAGGTGTTTGTCTTCTTTTTGGTCACTCTTCAGTTGCCTCGTATAATTTGTCAACGAATTCGTTTGGTGTGATATTACCCTCGGCTGTGATTACTTCGTTGAAAATCGCTTTGGGAACTCCGAAAACCTCATACTGCTGAGCTAACTCCTTGAATTCCAATGATTCTATCATGTCTGCTTCTATTTTCGGATTGATTATGGCTGCTTGATGTGCAAGACGAACTACGTTGGGGCAATAAGGGCATTGAGGTGTTGTAAATACCTGAACATGAACAGCCCTGTCTATTGCTTCGATATCCGCGACCATTTCGTCAGGCAAATCGACAGACCCTGTAGATACATTGATTATATCTGAAATGAGTGCTCCAAACTCATGGCCTGCTGGGATTCCATAGAAACGCACTTTGTATTTTTTCTCACCATGAAGAACAATAGCAGGGGTAAACCGTATACCCATCTCCGTTGCAGTTTCCTTTTCCTGGGGGAAACTGTGCTCAACTAATTCAATCTTGTCGGAAACTTCCGCAACGTTGCCAGTGAGACCTCTCGTGTCATTACAGTAAAGGCAATCATGATCCTCTAAGAAAAGATGCATGGTAACTTGGTTTTCAAGTGCCTTGAACCTCTTCTCAACCTCTTTTCTCGTTTCTTCGTCCATTTCAACAACCATTGGTCACCATCTCTAAGCATGTACTCTATCAGTTCATTATATTCGTTTCCACGATTCTGTCATAAGGCCAAATCCAGATGGGGGGTTAGCGAAGACTGTTGGTTTCTATCTTCTAAATGACTAAATCCATGCAATTCTGGATTTCTCCATGAGCTTTTCCATTGCTGGGGGGATATCTTCCCTGTCTTTGCACTTCTTGTCAGCCACAAGCTCAGCGTCTT
Organism: Candidatus Lokiarchaeota archaeon; assembly: GCA_014730275.1. Classification (NCBI taxonomy): domain Archaea; kingdom Promethearchaeati; phylum Promethearchaeota; species Promethearchaeota archaeon. The sequence goes on from WJIL01000009.1 coordinate 50,931, forward strand.
CTGGCAATATCACATCGATGAGATCAGGGCACTCGAACAGCGGCGTTAAATCCACCTGTTCAAATTCATTTTCTTCCTGTTCATGATGGCTATAGATATAGAGTTCCTCAAGATTCTTACATTCTGAGAGTGGTTCAAGTGAAATTTCGCTGAGCTTATTTCGGGAAATATCCATGCTGTAAAGCGCAGAGCACTCTGATAGAGGCGTCAAGTCTATCTCTCGGAGCTTATTCATGGCGATTCCAATTCTCCCCAAATTTTCGCAGCTTGATAATGGTTCCAAGTTAATTTCTTCCAGTTCATTGCCTCCAAGTCTCAGGATGTGCAGTTTCGAATCCGCAAGTGGAGTCAAATCGAGGGCCTCCAGATAGTTGTGATGGAGATACAGGTAGCGGATCCCTTCTGCATTTTTTAGTGGGGCAATGTCTATCGAGCGTAATTCATTATACATGAGATTCAATTGCTCAAGCTCATTACAGTTTTCCAAGGGTGATAGGTCCAAACTAGTGAGTAGGTTATTGGCAAGTTCCAATCGATATAGATGAGGACAGTTGGCTAAAGACTGAAGACTTACCTCTCTCAACTTGTTATTGAATAACCGTAGGCTTCGTAATTCCGTACATTTTGCTAATGCAGAAAGATCAACATCTTCCAAAATATTAGTCCCCAAGTTAAGCTTCTCTAGATTCTTACATTCCCTCAAAGGGGCTATATCCAAACTTCTGAAGCTATTCTTAGATAGGTCTAGATTGCGAAGATTAGAACAAGTACCCAGAGGCTCTAAGTCAATTGCAGTAAGCTTGTTCCCGTCAAGTTCTAGCTCAGTAAGCCGATTACAATCCTTAAGCTCTGAGAGATCTATATCTTCAATGGATTTCTTCCGCAGATTAATCATACCATTTTCAAGGCTGGCTGTTTCGGATACTCCGTCTGTTGTCGTGTAAGAAACACTGCATTCTGTCAATATTTTATCCTCTCATCCTGAACCTAACGTATTTGTTCGTGTTAGCGATACTATTTCAGCCTTACTTCTGCTGAGCTTAACACAGATACGACTGCATACGCTTATCATAAAAATCAATAATGTTTATATTATGAAATGTACTTTTGAGTAGTGGGGATTTCAGTGAAATCGAGTAAGAGCATATTGATGAAAATTGTCTTTATCCTGTTCCTTATGATTGCCTTCTGTCAGAATGGAATAACTACTGTTTCAGCACCACCTATACTCTCAGTGCAAAGAACGGGATTCTTCCTCTCGAACGAGACAAATGCAACAATCGACAATGGTGCCCTCACAGTTGGTCTTTCAGTCCTAACAGCTGATGAGGGCAATTTCAGCTATTCTGTGAATATGAATTATTCCTTCCATATACGGAATACTATGGCAAAGAACCACAGCATCGTCCTTGCTTATGCTACTGTTGGCGGTTATAGTGATTTTGTTTCTCCTTTCAAATGGTATGTGGAACCTTCAGGAGAAAACTACACGGCTTCTCAGCATGAATGTACAAATCTAACAGTCCATAATTGGGCTGATGAGGCTGGGATCTATCATCTTATCAATGTGACAATGCGCCCCTTTTCCACTTCTGACATAGATATAGACATTCACTATGATTTCTGGGTCGTAGCTGACTACTTCGACTTTTCTACGGGAGTTGGCCAAAACTTGCCATGGAAATCATCTGCCATGCAGTCTGTCGTAATTTCTATTATGAACAGGACACTATTCGAAGGCATTGATTTCCAGACAAATGAGAATTTGGCAATCTCCACTTTTGAAGAATCGAAGAATGGAACGTGGAATCTGAATATGACCAGATATCATGAGGATTTCCTAATAACCAGACTGAAGCAAAATACTTACTTGCCACCTAGGTCTCCTGTATGTACTCCTGTCGTAGCGGTGGCTGTGGTGTTGATTACTCTGGCGGTTGGATTTTTTGCTCTATGTCAAGAAAGAAAAGCTAAGTCGATGGTACGACTTGGCACAAAGACCAATCTACATCATATTGGTTAGGTTTAATACACAAGAGGCATTGTAGAGACAGAGAAATCTACTGATAAAGGTGAGAAAACAATTGACCAAGTGGAAAAAGCATCTAAAAGAAGTAGACGAGCTTAGGGAAAGAAATAGAGAGCTGGATATGGAGACAGCTCAACGTCTCGATGACATGTTGGCCGACATCAAAGATACTGGGAAAGCTGTGAGTCTGGAATTTCTTAAGGATTTTCTGCGACTACGTCCATCCGATGATGATGCCATACAGGAACTGAAAATGAAGCTCCAAGTAAAAGATGATGTCATCCACCGAGTAATCATTGACGACCAAGACCAATCTGTCTACGTTGCTTTCAACACACCTACTAGAGAGTAGTAGAACCGTGTATCAGCAACCTTTGGGAGATACGGTAGCTTCGAAAAATGCACAAAGATGCGGATTAGAAACCGATCTGCCTACACAACAAGGATATGTAGCTTCTTGAGTAAACGAGCTCCCCGAGTATCTTAACTCGGGGAGTGAATTCACCTGCAATTAGATTACTGCCGATATTTGCTGATAATCGACAGGAAATCCTCTACGTTTTTGGTTATTACATCGAAATTGGCTTCTCGAATTGCCTGTTTGTCGGTTATTGCGCTTCCAACACCCAAGGCGAAAGAACCAGCTTCGAGTAGTGATCCTGCATTTTCAAGGTTAACCCCGCCAGTTGGCACCAAGGGCACCTGAGGCAATGGTGCGCGTACAGCTTTGATATAGGAGGCCCCTCCAAGGTTCTTGTTTGGAAAGACCTTCACTGCATCCGCCCCCATTGTATACGCATCTAGGATTTCAGTGGGCGTCAAAGCTCCAGGTATGCATGGCTTAGCGTAGCGTCTGGATGTCTCGATGAGCTCCCTGGAATAGATGGGGCTGACAATGAACTCGCTACCTGCAAGTATGGCTTTTCTAGCAGTTTCTGCATCAAGAACAGTTCCCGTACCCACAAGAACGTCATCACCGATTTCTGCAGTCAACTCTTCTACCACTTCTGCTGCACCGGGGACACTGAAGGTCACTTCGATGATATTCACACCACCCTCAAGAAACGCATCAGCAACCTTGAAGGCGGTATCTGCTGATTCTACTCTGATAATGGGAATCAGAGCAGTATCGTAAATCAGATTCATGGCTTCCTGCTTGTTCCACATTCTCCTCTCACCGTTCTATCGCTTGATTCGAAGTCCTCTCTCGTATCCTTCTACCAGGTCTTCGACTTCAGATTTATCAACGAAGGCTAGGTCGCCGGGTAGTGTTTGTTTGATTGCCGAGAATGCGGATCCGAAATTAACTGCTTCCTGCAAATCTTCCAATTCTAGGTATCCGTAGATGAATCCCGCACTGCAAGAGTCTCCTCCACCAAGTCGATCAACCACTTCGATTTCATACTTGGGACTCCTAAAGACCTCTCCATCGCTGTATGCAAAGACAGACCAGTTGTTTTTCAGGACTGAGGGTGTCTCTCTTAGGGTTATCACTACTACCTCGAAGCCAAACTTGTCAGACAGTTTCTCTGCAACTTCTTCGTAGTTGTCGCCTGTGATACCATACACCACTTCTGTATCTTCTTCGGTGGTGATCAGAACATCAATGTATTCCGAAGCTGGGTCCGTAAACTCATTTGCTTCTTTAGGTGTCCATAGTTTTCCCCTATAGTTTACGTCATATGAAACCTTGACATCATGCTCTCGAGCAGCCTTGAATGCTTCCATGGTTACTTCAGCACAACTATCACTCAGAGCCGGAGTGATACCGCTTGTGTGGAAGAGCTTGGTACCATCAAACACATCATCCCAGTTGACCTCTCCTTTCTGAATCTTGCTAATCGCAGAATGCTTTCGGTCGTAAATGACTCGATTTGTTCGTGGTGCTGCACCGAATTCAACAAAATAGACGCCACAGCGGTTCTCAGAATCCCAAAGAATGTGCGATGTGTCTACACCATGTTCACGCGCTTTATTCCGAATAAAATGTCCAACCGAGTTATCTCCCAGCTTGGTAACATAGGCCGAATCCAATCCAAGCCGTGAGCACGCAACTGAGACATTCATTTCTGCACCTCCCGCATTAGCATCGTAGCTGTTGGTTTGCTCGAACCGCTGAAAATCGGGTGGTGATAGTCGCAGCATTACCTCTCCAAAAGTTACAACATCATACGCCATATTGCATCATCTCGCATTAAACTCATGTTAAATGAACTGTGTTAAAGCTGTCGTTAAGAATTTTAGAATGTTTTAGGATGCTAATCCCCATCTGATACCTTTGGCAACCAAATACGAAACTCGGTACCCTGTTTTGGTTGGTTTCTTATTCGGTCGTGAATAGATATTTCAGCTCCGTATTTGTCCGCAATTCGCAGGGCCTGAGGTATTCCAACCCCTCCATATCGTCGATTCGAATCGAAGATGGCCTCTTTCTTGGACTCGGGAATACCAGACCCGTTATCAATGATTGATATTTCGTATCCCTTTCCCAGTTTTTCTATTTGGATTCTCACATATGGGTTGCTTTTATTGTTGTGAATAGCAGAATTCTCAAGCAGGTTCATAAGCAGGTTATAGAGATAATCGTCTGCCTCCACTATTGGTGAATCAACCTTTTTAATTAGTTCTACATCCATATAAGGGTAGGATGCCTTAAAGTCAGAAAGCACAACTCCCATTATATCCGAAAGTGATATTTCTCTCAATGGGGCAAACAGGAAACCTCTCATACTATTTACTTTCTGAATCAGATGAGTTGCATCGTTTGAGGCTTCTATGATAGTATCGAAGAAATGATCATCTTTCGATTTTGCAGGCTGGTCTCTTAGAATATCAACGGCCATGATTATTGCCTGAAGATCATTTCTTATGTCATGACCCATCACATCGAGATACAGATTCGCTGTCTCAGCTGCGGTTCTAAGATTCTCCTCCATTTTCTTGCGTTCAGTTATATCAATTCCAGATGAGATGACTCCTGTGATATTGCCTTCTCCATCATACAATGGTGAATTTCGCCATTCTACTATTCGTTCGTTCCCTTCTTTTGTGAGAATGGGATTTTCCATTCTCTCAACATCTTCCCCATTGCCATTTCCCAAGGACTGCAGAACTTCTCTAATGCTCTGACGCAGTTTTCGCGGAATGAAAGAATCAATCCAGTTCTTTCCGATGAGTTCCTTTTCTTCATAACCCAGAATTGAGCAGCCCTTGTCATTTATCGTTTCAATGTGGCCATCCGGATCCAAGATGACCATTATTGAACCCGCAATGTCGAGGTACTTCTGAGCTAGGTCGCGTTCTTCTCGCAATGCTCGTTCTGCTCTGTAACGGTCCGTAATATCACGGATTGTGGTATAGAATTCGGAAGGCTCTTCATGTTCCAAATAGGTCAGAGGAACTGCCCTCATAATAACCCATCTCCGTTCATTCTTTTGTTTATTCTGTATTTGATATACTAAGTCCTTCGATGGTTTTCCGGTTCTCAAGCAGATATTGAGAGGTATTTTACTTGGGGGCAATCTATTACCTTCTTCTGTTCTGAGCGGGATGCCTAGTTCCTGTATCTTAGAATTCAACCCCTCTTTCTCGGTAATTCCCAGAATTTCGCTAGCTGATGGATTCATTGATTTGATTTTTCCGTCAGAACCATGGAAAAGAAAACCCAAATCCATCGATTTAATGAGTGTCCGATATCTCTTTTCACTCCGTAGAAGCTTGCGTTGATCCCTTTGCTGTTTCGTAATATCACGGATTTTTGTTAAAATGTGAACTATTTGTCCCCCTTTCTTCACAGGCACTTTCGTAGTTTCTGTGTAAATGGTCCTTTGCCCCACCTGATTTCGCTCACGGGTTTTGTGGACTATTCCAGCTTGAAACACTTGCCGATACTCTTCAATCGCTGTTTCATCGAGAAATGGAAATGCGTTCGTGACCCTCACTCCCACTATGTCACTGCGAAGTCCGAGCTCTTCCAGCCATTTCCTGAGAGCAGGATTTGTCAATGTGATTCTAAGATTATCATCTATCACGTGCATTGGGTCGTCCATTGCTTCAAGTGTTGTTCGATACTTCTCTTCGCTCTCTTCCAGTGCCTTGAGCGCCATTATCTGTTCTGTTACATCTTGGAGCTGAATCATAATGCCTTTGGGCTCAGAATTGCCAGTTCCTCCGAGCGGTGTGATTAGTGTTTCTAGATACACTATCCCTTCTCTGGATGTTTCATAGAGATTATGCTTCTGAACGAGAGAGAAATCAAACTTGGAATCAAATCTGTATGGTTCCCTGTTACGGATTTTCTCCTTGATATGTTCGGGTGTATTAGGGTCTTTCAGCAGATTGAATCCGATGATGTCCTCTTCGTCTGATACGCCAAATATTTCTTGAGCGGCGGAATTGGCTCGAATGATGCAACCTTCGTCATCCAGAATTTCAATTCCAATTGGTGACTGTTGGAAAAGAGCAAAGAACCGTTCTTGGCTTTTCTCCAGGGCCTTCAATGCTTGCTTCCGTTCGGTTATATTCTCAATTTGAACCATGAACCTCTCAATATCTGATTCATTATCCATTCTTAGAGGGGTAATATGCGTTTCAAGGTTCACTACTCCTGATTTGCTTGTTTCATACATTTTACGCTCCCTAACCAGAGAATAATCGAATTCAGATTCGTATGAAACCGGCTCACGATTCCTTATCTTCTCTTTCACATAATCTGGAGTGTTTGGGTCCTCGAGCAAACTAAATCCTAACACCTTTTCTTCGCTATCAACACCGAATATTTCCAATGCGGCTTCATTAGCTCTTACGATTTTGCCCTCAACATCCAGTATTTCCATACCGATTGGAGATTCATTAAAAAGCGAGCGGAACCTCTCTTCGCTCTCTTCAATTGATTTTAATCTTTCCTTTTCTCTAGTTATATCGTAAATCACTGCAGCTATACACCAAGGAGAGCCATCACTCCTATATAGGAGCCATGTGCGAATTCGTGCTGGGAATCGGGAGCCATCTTTCCTGATGTATTCCTTTTCGTAAAGGCCTGAATAGCCTCTATCAATCACCTGAGAGTTGTAGATTATTTGCTCTTTTTCATGGTATTCTTCTGGCGTAACATCATGGTATGTAAGCTGTGAGAGCTCATCATTTGTATATCCGATCATTTCTTGAAATGCACGATTTGTCTCTATGAAATGACCATTCATATCTGTGAAGGCTATCCCATTCAAACTTGTCTCAAAAAGTACTCTGTACTTGTGCTCAGTTCTTTTCACCCTTTTCTGTGCTTGTACACGGTCCGTTACATCAAGGATTATCCCGCTCAAATACTGTAATACACCCCTCTCATTCCGGACTCCTTTTCCTCTTTCTTCTACCCACCTGATTTCCCCTTCAGAATCTATAATCCGGTAGTCAATTGCAAAATGGCAGTTATGTTCAACTCCATGCTCAACCTCTTGTCTTACATATGAACGATCATCAGGATGAATGATGCTGTTGTAAGAACGAACTTTGTTGTCTATGAAATCTGATGCAGGGTATCCAGAGATGTCTTCGATCCCGTCACTCAGCCAGTGCATGGTCCAATGCTTATCCATGGCGCACTCATAGACTGCCCCATGAATATTGTCAACTAGGGTCCGGTACTTCTTGTCAATTTCTTCGTGGCCCCTTTCACATTTTTTCGAGTCCATTTCGGAATTAGTCCCCTAATATTTCCGACCAAATCGCATTGCCAATTGGCACTGATTGAGTATTTTGCAGCATTTCAGATTGCGGATATATCCCTCTGAGCCATCGGATAGCGGAATATAGCTCTTTAGTTGTAATTTTAGTCTTTTCCCGATAGCATCCTTCAAAAGAAAAGTTGAAGAGCCTAATTTTTGTTGTTTTTAATACATAGACATTCATATGGGCAGCGCTAGTTTCCTGCAAATTCAGTTCTAGTTATTATTTCCTCTTGTACAAATGGATCTAATTCGATGAAATACGCGCTATACCCAGCTACTCGAACTATAAGGTTCCTATGCTGTTTTGGATGAATCTTTGCTTCTTCAAGGGTCTCCCTGTCAACTACATTGAACTGAACGTGCAAGCCACCTAGTTGGAAATAGGCATTCACCAGCGAGATGAATTTCTTTCTATTCTCTCTATTCTTGAATATGCTTGGCGTGAATTTCATATTGTAAAGGGTTCCATTGTAACAGCAGCCATGATCCAGCTTGGCAACGGATTTCATTGCTGAAGTAGGGCCTTTTACATCCCTATTCTGTGTTGGAGATACCCCGTCAGAGAGCATGGTACCGGCTTTACGCCCATCCGGTGTTGCGCCAACACGCTCGCCCATTGGAATATACATCGACACCGAAAAGAGCGCCCCATGATAGGGTGCATCTCTTGTAGTCATCTTGCTCTGAATAGTTGTACAGAACACTTTTCCAGTCCTTTTTGCCAATTCGTCTACTTCGTCAATGTCGTTTCCGTAATTGGCGACCTCGTTTTCAAATCTGACTCTGAGAGCTTCGTTCTCATGGTAGTTGTTGGCGAGTACATCCAGTAGAGTGCTCATATCGAGCTCTTCAGTTCTGAAGACGAATTCACGTATGACTTGGAGTGAGTCTGCCACATTGCCAATTCCGACGCCCATTATGCCTCCACTATTGTATTTTGAGCCGCCCTCTTGCATTGTCACGCCCTCTCCAATGCAATCCTGCAGGAGAGCCGAAATGAAAGGTGTTGGTTTCTCATCTGCAAGTACTTGGGCTGCCATTCTGTCAGCTCTGGTAAGAAGACTAATGGCGTGTTTCAGCTGCGATTCATAAGCTTCCCAGAGTTCTTCAAGAGATTCGAATTCACGAGGATTTCCTGTTTCTATGCCAACTTGCATACCCGTGATTGGGTCAGTACCATTATTGAGTGTCACCTCGAGAATCTTCAGGAGATTGACATATCCGATATTTGGGCGCACATCTGATTTCCCTTCAACAATGGGCTCAACGCAACCGAGAATGGAATAATCGTAGGCTTCATTCTTTTCGACCCCCTTTTTCACCATCATGGGCATGATGATTTCATCATTGAATAGACCTGGCATGCCCAAGCCCTTTGAGATGAGGTCTGTGACTTTGAGTTTGTACTCCTCGGGAGTATCCGGGTGCCAACGGAAGGAAACGGTTGGTTGAGTCAGGTGGATGTTTCCAGTTGCCTCAATAATCAAATCGGTGAGTTCGTTACATGTATCCTCACCTTCGGCGTTCTGACCCCCGATAGTCAGGTTCTGGAACATCGGATGCCCTGCAAAGGCTCTGCTATAATACTCATCTCTCAACTTGATCAAAGATGTGAATTTAATCCAGAGCATTTCGATAAGTTCTGTTGCTTCTTCCTCAGTAAGCTTACCCGATTCGATATCTTGGTGGTAGAAAGGTAGCATATACTGGTCGAATCGACCTGCGGATATTGAATGGCCATTGGATTCGGTCTGTACAAGAAGGTGAATGAACCAGAATGACTGCAGGGCCTCCCAGTACGTACGCGCCGGTTTTTCGGGTACTCTTCTACATATATTGGCTATCGATTTCAGTTCATCTTTTCGCTGAGAATCGGTCTCACGAGCCGCTAGGTCTTCAGCCCGTTCAGCGAATCTATGTGCGAATTTGATTACTGCCTTTAGTTCGATTTCTACGGAGCGGTAAAACTCCTGTTTATTTTTGTCTCTTGGATATTTCTGCTTCAATGATTCTACCCGTTCGAGGATTGATTGTAAACCTTGGTTTAGTACTTCTCGATAATCAACAGTAACATGACCGATTCCTGTGCCTGGAGCCCCGATAGTGAACAAGCCTGCTTCTGCCGCTTTCTTTGCTTCTTCAGGCATCTTCTCATTGCAAATTTCTGCTGTACTCTTGCCTTCCCAATACTGGAACACTTCTCTAAGGGTATCCTTATCGGTTTCACTAATCTGGAAGGGTTCCGTTTCTCGTTCGCTAAGAGTATCCAGCTCGTCGTTTATCCATGTCCAGCTGTATTCCGGAAAAACCTGACATGAACGTGGTGTCGGGCCCATATTGCCAACAATTCGCTCTTCCGGTTCTATTCGAATTGTCATGTTTTCAAGCACGTGCTCAAACGCCTTGGCAAGTCTGAGCATCTGGCTTTCATCTTCATGCTTCCTTAGATACTCTGTGAAGAGATTAGCACGTTCAGCAGAAAGAGTTGGTGACGCCTCAAGCATTCGTCGCTTCATACGCTGGGTTCTCTGGGTCATTTTCGGAAATCACCTTCTCTGAGATTTCTTCGTTCTGCTAATTCAATAGCGTTGGAAGATAATCGCCGAGTAGATCTAGTGCTTTGTTGATTCGTTCTGTAGATGTTGCATAGCAAAGCCTCAAGAAACCTTCACCGAAGCGTCCGAAAGCTGAACCATGAACGGTTACAACTTTCGTGTTTTCAAGAATGTCTATGGCAAGGTCCCATGATTTCTTTCCATATGCTTGCACATCTGGAAAGGCGTAGAATGCTCCTCCTGGAGCTGCAAGGTTTATTCCTTCGATTTCCTTCAGTCCTTCAACCATGATTCTTCGTCTTCTAGTGAATGTTTCTCGCATCTCTGTTATGCAGTCCTGTGGGCCTTCTACTGCTGCTTGGCCGGCTTTCTGAGATATTGAAGTGGGCATGGCAATCACATGCTCTTGAAGATGAACCATGGCGTCTATGATTTCCTCTGGCCCCGTTGCGAAGCCGATTCGCCAGCCTGTCATTGCGTAGCTCTTTGATAATGAGAAGAGCGATATCGTACGCTCTTCCATACCGGGTAGAGAACCTATCGAAATCGGCGCTTCATCAGTGTAGTAGTACTTCTCGTAAGCTTCATCAGAAAGAACGTAAAAATCGTGCTTGATTGCTAAGTCTGCAATCTTCCGAAGTTCATCCTCTGTTGTAATCCCGCCTGTTGGATTGTTTGGGCTATTAACAACGAGAAGCTTGGTCTTGTCTGTAATCAATTCCTCGATATCTTCTGCCCACATACCAAAATCATGTTCCTGCTTCAATTGAATCGGTACTGGTTTTCCCTCAGCTAGCTTAACGTGTGCGTAATGGCTCACAAATCCAGGATCGGGATACATGACTTCGTCACCTGGTTCAACCAGCACCATGTTCGCAAGCAAAAGGCCGCCCATTCCTCCAGCTGTACAAATGACTTGACTAGTGGGATCTATGTCAATGCCATTGTCTTTCTTGGCTTTCTTTGCAAATGCTTTTCTGACCTCCATAAGCCCCGCATTGTGTGTGTACTTTGTATAGCCTTGGTCTATCGCTTCTTTGGCAGCCTCTTTGATATACAGAGGTGTATCAAAATCGGGAACTCCTGCTGTTAAGTCAAGCACATCGCTTCTCTCTAGGGCCATGTTGTACATTTTGCGGATTTCGCTGTGCGGCACGGTTTGGTTTCTTTTGGCCAACATTGCTTGCACCGACGTGTTTAGTTCCATGGTCGAGTCTTTTATATCATATTAAAGGGGCTTTATGTCTCGTTAGAGTTAGTTAAACAACTACGGTGAGGTCAATGACAAAACCCACAGCTGATGAAGTTCGAAAAGCCAATATGGAAACTCTTGCTGCCGCCCACGCTGTATACGTGGAATCGATGCGAGAATTTGGTGGCAAAGAGGGGCTTGAGAAATTGGGAGAGGCGAACCGAATCCATGGAAAGGAACTGGGTGAAGGTGCCATAGAAGATGGAGCACTTAGGAAAGGCGACCTTCGCTCTATATACGAATTCTTCGAAGCTGCTCATCCCTTCTTTGGTTTCGAAATTGAACTGCTTGATGTGGACGAGCATTCATTGCGCCTGAAAGTACATTCCTGCCCATGGATTGAAACTTTCAAGTCCAAAGGCGCACAGGAAAACATCTGCCAATGGGTCTGTAAAATGGATGAGGGAATTGGGCAGGCGGTCAATCCAGATTTAGAAATGACCATACCGAAGTGTATGATGCGCGGCGATGATTACTGCATCTATCATTGGGAGGAATCCTGATTGACCAACAAGAAGACCGACCTCTTGAAACGCGTTCTGAAACTTTACGTAGCGGCTGTGTCAGACGCAGCTGATGAGCTTGAACTCTCTCCGGTTTGCATGGATCGAGAAATCCGCCCGGTTACAAAAAATACACGAATGGCTGGATTTGCTCGCACAGGGAAACTCGTTCGTGCCCCGGTTCAGAGACCGTATGACGAAGAACAATTACATGATTTCATGAGTTTGGCAACGCAAGCCAAGAAAGGCGATTTGGTAGTGATAACTAGCTCCGGTGCAAATGATTGTTCTGTTTGGGGGCAAGTGCTTACCCGAATAGGAAAGCCGAAGGGCTTGCAAGGCGCTGTTGTGGATGGCACTTCTCGGGATATTCATGATATTGATCGAATGAATTTCCCTGTGTTTGCTCGTGGAAGACACCCCGCAACAATGCGCGGACGCCTTGATATGGAATCAGTTGGTGAGCCAATAGTCTGCGGTGGTATTGTTGTCAAACCTGGAGATCTTATTTTTGCAGATGGAGATGGAGTTGTGGCAGTACCTCGGGACCACGCTGAAGACGTTATTTCAGCAGCAGAGGAGGTAGTTGGAACTGATACTTGGTGGGCCGGAAAACTCGAAGAAGGTGAAGACCCTCATGACCTTCATGAAGAAAAACCGATTCCGTAATAGCTAGAGAACTATAGCGAAATTGGATAGGTTCCCTTCTCTTTCGCATAGTCGTACATATGGACAACTTTCTCCGGTGTAGAATCAGGCTGTATGTTATGGGCAGGAGCAAGGATGTAACCTCCCTCTGGAGCAAGGGCCTTGATTCGGGTCTCTATCTCATTCTCAAGATCCTCAATCGTTCCAACAGCAGACATAGCCTCCTGTAAATCAATGCCACCATGAAATGTGAGGCGATTCCCATACTTCTCTTTCAGTTTGAACGAGTCCATACCCTTGGCAAGCGGCTGTATAGGATTGAGAATATCCACCCCCACCTCCATGAGATCCTCAATCATAGGTTCAACGGCACCACACGAGTGGTACATGACCTTCACGTTTGGAGCCCGTTTGTGGATATCTTGGTATATCTTCTCGTGTCTAGGCTTGATATGCTCCCGATACATTTTCGGTGACATTATCAATCCATTCTGATGACCTAAATCATCCCCCACAAGCACGATGTCGAGGTACTCCTTGGTTTCATCAAGTAGGACTCTGTTCATCTCCAAAGCGAGATTCATCGATTTGTCCATCATGGCAGCTGCTAGCTTCGGTCTTGACATCAAATCAATGAGGAACTTCTCAAATCCGCGCATGTAGTGCGCACATATTTCGAATACCCCCCATGGGCCTCCAACCATTCCTACAACTGCGTAATCCGTTTCTTCGTGGAGGTATTTGGCTCTCTCAACAACGCCCTCCATTCGTGCTGGATCTTCTGGGTCGGGCCAGTCATAGTTTTCAACTTGTTCAACCTCGGTGAATTCAGCCCATGGATGGTGTAGTATCTCCCAATACAAACCTACCCATTTTCCACGAAAACCAAATTCTGTATCCACGGTACCATCAGGATACTCTGTTGGTTCGAAATCTGATCCTGGTTTCATGTATACTCGTCTGAAGTCTATATGAAGCCGCTTAAGCATTTCTTCAGAAATCATCCATGAACTCATTATTCCCCATTGTTGCGTTTGTTCTGCTTCAATTCCAAGATACTCACGAGCGCTCTTGTGAGCCTGTGGAGTGATCCACATATCTAATGGCACGCGATCTGGTTCTTCATGATTATATGCTTTGTAGAATCTCTTTCGCGACTTCATGGCTTCTTTCACCATCTACATATCCAAGAACGTTTTTTAATATCACCTTAACAGCCCCTGAAGACGAGACAATCTTCCATCAGTACATTTGGACCAGTTGTTATTGCTATTCTTCTCTATTTCATATTCTCTATGCAGAGCGTCCATGCGTTCAATAGAAACGCTTTCGAGGTTTTGGCATATTTGGGGCATGTAATGTAATACTGGCTGCTTCGTTCTCTTAATCCTAAATTAAGTATCCAAACCAGACCGCAGACTTTAATTGATGTTTATGTTATCACGCGATATCGTGGGTGCTATGCCAGAGCCTGACACAGAGACGGTCACAAAACTACTTGGTGAAATCGTTGGCTCGGAACGAGTGACTGACAAGGATTTTGATATCATTGCATATTCTCGTGATTTGAGTCCTGCCAAACCAAAGAAAGCTACACATATCGTGATGCCTGAATCAAGAGAGGAAATCCAGAAGATTCTCGCATTGGCCAATGAGCATGATATTCCAATCTATCTCCGTGGTGGTGGAACCTCTCATTGGGATGCTTTTCTACCTCAGGAACCCGGTATCCTGCTGGACCTGTCACTGATGAACGAAGTCCTTCATATCGATGAGCGGGATCTTACCGTGACTGTCGAGCCTAATGTCACTTGGGCTAAGCTTGACAAGGAACTGCGGAAACACGATCTTACCTATCTGTGTAGTGAAGCGGGCGGACCTGCAATGACCGTCGGTGGGTCTGTTATGAAAGCGGGCGGAGGACCCCACGGTACGGCGAAGTTTGGTTTCCATGGCAACTCTGACATTATCAGTCTTGAAATGGTTTTGCCAAATGGTGACGTAGTCAACACAGGATCAGCCGCCTGGCCGAGTGCTGGCAAATTCAAACGGCAGTGCTTGGGGCCTGATGTTGCTGGTCTCTTTATCGGTGCTGAAGGAAGTCTAGGAGTGTGCACCGAGCTAACCCTGAGGATTCGGCCTACCTCTGATTACAAAGAACGCTTGTTCATGATTATGCCGACGCTGGATGAAGTTGTTGAAATTGGCCATTTCATCAATTATCACGTTGGCGATGAATTATTGAATGGCTTCTATTTGGCTGTTGACCCGGCTGCGCCCGAAACCTTTGTTGTCATGATGGATATATTTGGCTACGAAGAGGAACTGATTGAGCATCGTAAGGAAAAGATAATCGAGAAGGTTGAGGAATTAGGGGGAGAAATGCAGGATAGTGCTCCAGCCGATGATTACTACGATCGGATTCTAACAGGCCTTACTGATATCTTCGCAGCTGGTGTTTGGCACTTCTTCGGTTCTGGCTCCTTGCGGATTGATGATATCAAGTTCCTGTATGATGTCTGGAAGGAGGAGCTGATTGAGAAACGTGGTTACAGGAAAGCTGCGTTCGGTGGCCAAGTTCTCCCTAGGAACTGGCTTGCATTCATGGTAGCAAACTATGAGGAGCCAGAAGAATGGGACGAGATGATGGAAATAGCGGACGAAATCAATGAAATTGTATTAAACGGGCCTGTGGTTCCGTACGGTATTGGAGGAAAGCATGGACTCCGTCCTTTCCTACGGGCACGGGACACTGGATACTACCGGCTTCTGAAAGAAATCAAACGAACGGTTGACCCGAACAACATACTCCAACGTGGCATATTTTTTGCAGAGGAGGATTTAGAATGAGAATCGAGAAATACGCCGATATGATATACGCCTGCGGTCGATGCAACTTCTGCCGAGGCTTTGATTTTGATAACAGATGTCCGCAGCTCAATCTACAGCGTTGGGAATCCGCCACGGGTAGAGGAAAGATGGCTATTGCTCGAGGGCTTCTGGAAGGCGATTTGGACTACACAGAAGATCTAGTTCCGCGTATATTCGGGTGTTTCATGTGTGCTAGATGTACTGAGGAATGTAAGAAAGCCGCTGAGATTGACATACTTGCCATTACAAAAGCCATGCGTGCTGATTTTGTCGACAATGATGTACCTATTCCTGAAGGCGGGGATCACATGGCAGAAACCGCAATAGAAAGTGGCAATATCTTTGCTGATACACCTGAAGCTCACACAGCGTGGGCTGAAGGACTCAAGTTCACTAAAGGCTCTGGTATGCTTTTCTTCCCTGGTTGTCTGGCAAGTCATCGATTCAAAGAGAAGACAAGAATTCTGGTGCGTGTGCTTCAAGAAGCTGGTTATGAAATGGATTTGCTCGAGGGCGAAAAAACCTGCTGTGGAACCCCGTTCTGGGTGACAGGAAAAGATGACAAAGCGGAGGAATGGGCTGCAAATTTCCTGAAGCGACTCGAAAAACGAGGCGTAGAAGAAATCATCACTCCATGTCCAAGCTGTTTCAGAGCTTTTGATGAAGTATATCCAGAGCTGCTAAACGTAGAGGAATTTCCGATTAAGGTTAGACATACAAGTGGAGTACTTGAAGAAATTGTTGAAGAAGACAGGCTTGATTTGAAGAAAGAAATCAACAAGAAAGTAACCTACCATGATCCCTGCGAGATAGGTAGATATCGTGATATCTACGAACCCGCTCGGAATGCTCTGAAGGCGATACCTGGGCTTCAACTTGTGGAAATGGAGCGAAATCGTGATGAAGCCTTTTGTTGTGGAGGTGGCGGCGGTATCAAAATCATGGATGAAGATGCTTCCAACGAAATCGCCGTGGAGCGGCTACAGGATGCACTAGATACTGGAGTAGATTTGCTTAGTACCATTTGCCCTGCTTGCGAGCTGAACCTTACACATGCAACTTACATCGAAGACGTTCATATGCGGGTACTTGATGTGGCTGAGCTCTTAGCTGTCTCAGCAGGTATTGAAGACGAAGAGATTCTTGATCCATATTACTTCCCTGAGGATTGAAATGGCGAGTGAAATGAGACAAGCCGGTGGATAATGTTTTTACAACGTGTTCGGACTGCAGGGTATGGAGACGAGCTTTGAATACGTAGGTTGGGAACGCCTTTACGAACTCTGCTTCCGGCTCTATGAGCGAATAACTAGGACCGATTTCGTGCCTGATGCTATTATTGGAATCGCTCGAGGTGGGTGGGTTCCAGCGAGAATCTTGTCAGATTTATTTTTCATGAATGAAACTGCAAATGTTAAAGTTGACCTCTACAGAGGGATATTTGCTCGTGACAAAGGAGCGAAGGTAAGCCAATCAATCCCCGATGAATGTGAATGGGATGACCCTCTAGTCGTTGATGATGTATCGGATAGTGGTGAGAGCATGATAGCCGCGCTTGATCATCTTCGGGATCGTGGTCTCAACGATATGAAGACGGCTTGCTTGCACATGAAACCGGGTACTAATTTAGTGCCAGATTTCTATGTGGAGGAAACAAGCTCGTGGATTGTGTATCCTTGGGAGCTGAAAGAATTTGTATTTACCTATGCTACTCAAATAGCAAAGGAGGATGCATCACTGGAGGATATGGAGCAAGATTTACTGGATCTGTATCTGCCCCTTCACTATGTACGATTCTTTCTGGAACAGTGGAAAGAACGTGGTGGGCGTGATGCATTCGAGATGAAGCAGTAAAAGAAGTGAATCCAGTTGCGTTTCTGACCACTTTTTGGTTGAGGGTACAGATTCAGGCTCCACCAACAGCAGCTATCATGAAGACCACTATATCGCCATCATTTAGTTTCGTGTCATAACCTTGGTGTGCAACCATATTCTGTCCATTCACCAGAACTATGGCTTCCCTTCTAAGGGTGGTATTGTCCTGTTCGTCTAGATAGACTTCGAACCTGTCCTGATATGATTCACGGAGGTCTTGCATCAACTCCCTTACCGTCGCATTTTCTTGTGTCTTGAAGCTGAATCTCTTATGCTCGTGAGGCTTTAGACCCTTATTCAGAAGCTTTACGAACAGTTCAGTCAATGGTGGTTCTCCTTTTGGTTTTGGGCCATATTTCGAATTAAAGTTTATTAACATGTAGTTTGGGCATGTCATCTGTATGCTGTTAAGAATCAGCAAGACTTTGTAGCATACCGACGACAAAACATTAATCTGTATGCTTATGATTTCGATTTAGCTAAACCTAGTACAAAGCTCTTCTGGGGCGTGACTCCTATTACAGAAAGCAACAGAACTACATTGAAAGAATGGCTTGCAAAGAATGCACGTGAAGATCCTATTCACTACAGAGACATAGCCGAGGAACTTGGGAGAGACCCCCGGTCGGTTTCTGCTTCGCTTTCTATCGAGAAACGGAATGCTGAGGAAGAGAATAGGCCAGCGTATTTTGTTAGAGTAGCGCCTGGACTGTATCGCTACAATGATTTATGCGAGGGGGCTGTTGACGAAGAGCTTATCTCCGAGGTTAGGCACAGAGCTGATGACTTTAACAAGGCAACACGTGCGAAAATGCGAAAGAGAATTGCTGAACTCTCCTTCGATGCATTTGTTGAGCTAGCCAAGATTGTGATGGTCAACATTCGAGCACGAGTAGAACATGATGAAGATCTTTCTGCTGTAGAACGATACGACAATACTGTAGTCTTTTTGAACTCCTGGCGAGATGATTCGGGCGATAGCACAGTTGTGTTTCATGTCAAAAAATGTGATTATGACGAAGAAATTGGTCCGGATACTATTCAGAAAATCCGTGGAATGCTTCCCAAGTATCGGGCGAATCAGGGCGTTCTCATAACAAATGGCAAGGTAAACAAGGAAGGTCGTGACGAAGCCCTTGGTTATGATCCTGGTGGATTCAAGGTTTCTGTACCGCCGGTACATCTGATGGATATAGAAATTATTCTTAACGTTCTGACTGAAAGCAGAACAGGCGTGAAGTCTCGAAAAGTAGAAGTTCTGCTCCTCGATGAAAGCTTCTTTGATAGTCTATCTCTGTAGGCTTGATGCTTTACAAGGTGCTGAGAAATGCCTGTAGAGCATTTGGATTTGAAGGCTTATATCCGTCCTAAAGATTCCTTCTTGAAAGTAGAGGGAACTTTTGATGTATCTGAAGTCAATGATTCCCTTGAAATCTTGTTAAATCCGTGCCTTGAATTGATGACAATTGAAATCCGTAGCGAAGATGGCTGGGCAGGGGCCGAATTCACCGAGGAGCGTCCCCCCAAAGACATCTTCATGCCCGTTGCATCTTACAGGGTTACTATTCCAGAATCCCATAATGAAGGAGATGAGATTACTTTCCGCACCGAATACAGGGGGCGCCTATACAGGTATTTTTTCAATACAACCAGAATACGTGAGGATTTCGTTGAGCTGGCCATATACGCTCCTTGGTATCCAATGACTTCCTTCAGTGACCGTCCGTCCTACCATCTTGAACTCGATGGCCCTGATGATTGGACTTGGATTGCTAACGCTTCATTAGTATCAGAAAAACCCCTCATTTGGAGCGCGGAAACACCTAGAACTGATATAACTCTTCATGGGAGACCATCAGAAAATAGCATATCAGCTGAGGATAGTGAATTATTCTGGGGAGAGTCACGATATCTTGAACCGCTCTTGCCCCTAGAGGACGAATTCAAGCCATTCATGAAACTCATCAAAGAGTGGCTGGGTCCAACGGATAATGACAAGTTGAAAATCGTCCTTGTGCCGAGAGATTTTGGTGGTGGTTACTCCCGTAGCGGTATGGTAGTTTTGCAGGACGATATTGCGGTTGACATGACCGGTAGCAAGAAAAAAGCTATTCTCAAATACTGGGCGCATGAATACGCTCATTTCTGGTGGAAAAAGACTACAGTTGACGAATATCACAACTGGATTGATGAGGCTCTTGCCGAATATACCGCGAGACTCGCATGTGAGGATGTAATTGGAGAGGCATACTTCGAAGAATTGATTGAGAATCTTAGAAAGGCTATAAGGAATGAAGACGATTTGCCCCCGATTAAGGAAATCAAACGTCAGCATCCGAAGGCTCAAACTGTTTTCTATGTCTATGGATCTTTAATATTTCATGAGATCCGTCAAGAAATTGGCAAAGAGAAGTTCATTGATTTTCTTCATGCTTTCGCACAGAAGGAAGTAAATTCCAAAATAATCACCACCAATGACTTGATAGACACACTAGATGAGACAACCGACCGGGACTGGAAAGATTACATCGAGGACAGAATCATGATGCAACCAGCTCCGATTTAGTGTAATACCTCACTGACAGGTTTTCCTATATCGAATTTTGATTTTCAGAATTGGAATCAACCAGTCCCTAGATTGTTATTGAGAAGGACCGTAGAACAACCTGCTGGTTGTTAAAGTCGTATATAAGCAATTCTGGCGAAGCTTTTTAACTCAGTGTGCCAACAATCTTTAGTGTCGATTCACGTCGACAAGCGTGAAAGAGAACAAGGAAAAGGAGAAGAACGCAAGTTGAGCGACGAGGAAGAACTACTATTCGTTAGGGAATCCTCTGGCCTCGTAAAGGAAGTCGGTTCTGCGTTTGCGCTAATCTTACCGATTGCGCTGACATTGGGCCCGTATTTCCATTATGTAGCACCACAGATTAGCACTTGGTTCCCAGGTGCACATCTGACGCCTACGTTCGCTGTTGGAACGTTTGCAATTCTGTTTGAGGGTGTTGGAACTATGATTCTGATGCTCTCTATGCCTCGGTCTGGAGCCTCATACCACTTCGCAGGTAGAGGCCTTAGTCCGATATTTGGTGTTATGGAAGGCTGGAGAAGCGTGATTGCTAACCCCGTTTTCAGAGGATCATCGAGCTTCTTTGCTACGAAGGTCTTCGCTGGTGGTGTTGTTGTCATGGGTAATGCCGCTGACAATACTGCCCTGATGAACTTCGGGGGGCTATTGCTGTCTGATACATTTGAAGGTCAGCTGTGGCTGGTAATCGTTGCGCTTGTCTTGACTTTTGTGGGCTTCATATTCTCCTATCTTAGCGTGAAACATCTCGGATACTTCTTCGTTATCCTCGGAATCGTCAACATCGCCGCACTCATTGTGTCGGACATTGTAATGCTGATGAATCCGATGACGGAGACTATCTGGAATAGCGTGTTTGACGCCACAGAAAATCAGTATGATGCGATTATGGCTGGAATTGATACCGCGCCCTTCGAGACTCTCGATTGGGGTGCTGTAGGTGCAGCGTTGGTAACTGCCATCGGTATCATGTGGCCGTATCTGATCATGCCGGTTGCTGGAGAGGTTTCGCAGCCCAGTAAGAACATTCCTCTAAGTACTGTTGGTGGTGTTATCGGAATCGGTGCCACATTCTTGTTGTCAACCTTTGCTCTTGAGTACTGCATGGGCAATTTCTTGTACGCTGAGATTGCTTCAGGTGTTGTATTCCCAGGGTTTGGCAACTTCGCTGCAGTGATTCTTGGTAATAGTCCTCTTGCGTGGTTTGTTGTGCTTTCGCCATTGTATGCGAGTATCCTTGATTCACCCAGCAACGCACTTTGGGTTACAAGGCCATTCCATGCTATGGCAATGGATAGGCTCTGCCCCGAGGCATTTGCCAAGGTGCATCCTAAGTACCATGTCCCACACATTTCTCTCTACTTCTGGTTAATCATCCAGATTGTTATGGTAGTGATGTCACTATTCTTTGACATCTATGTTGCCATTGGTGTCGCGTTCACATACGTGTTCATCCGTTGGCAGTTCGCACTTGTAGAAGTGTCGCTACCATACTATAGACCGCACTTATGGGAGAGAAGCGGGGCTTGGGAGATTGCAGGCTTTCCAATCGTCTCTATAGCCGGTTTGATTAGTGGTGCAGTCTTCTTCTATGCCGTTGTCAGCTTTGTGCCTTCAACAGGCGTAGCATTTGAGACATTATTTACTGTCGGACTCTATACGTTCGCACAGTTAATGTACATCTACTACGGTAGGCAGTTGAAAGCAGACGGCATTGACATGGCCGCCATATTTGGACAACTTCCGCCAGAGTAATTCAGTGTAAGAAAGAGAGCCGCAAGCTCTCTTTCCTTTCTTATTTTTTCTTCTGTAAATTCCATGTAGAATGTAGTTCTGGGCGATTGACTATTTCACGCTGAGTCCATTTTGGCAGCGTGCACAGCATGCAAGAGGCTGTTTTAGATTCTACCAGTCTTCCTCTTCTTCAAAATCATAAATTGGTGGAAATCCATTGCGGCTTGCCTTTGAAGCAAATGGTTCCAGTTTGTCCCACGTTCGGTGGAATCTTGAAGGAAAGGACCAAGGCCGAATCAAGAGAAATTGATCGACTTCAGTCTTTGATTCGTATAGTTCGAGCGTGTCCTGTGCAGCTCGAAGGATTTCCTTCCTGGAGCCCTCTTCAAAGACCTGTTGTCGAAATGTGTAGATTTCATCATACCATTGGTAACAAATGAAATCTCCGTCTAGGTAAATGTCTTCCACGTATCGCCATGGCCAGAAAGCCGACATTTGCTCTAGTTGAAATCCTGCTCCGTAGAAGTCAATTGCCATACCCTCTTCAGCGAATACGTATGTTGGCCCCCGTTCACGCCATTTCCCCCCTCTGGGTTTCTTTTTTGGCCCTTTTCGTAACCAGTCGTGCCATTTTGTATCAAACGAGTGTAATACAGTAACATGATTAAGCATGTATTTCACAGCGGAAGCTGTGGCATGATGTGCTAGCCGTGGAAGCTGAGGCCTTTCCACGTAGTTTTGAACTACCTCTCTAACTTGAGTAGTATCGTCTTTCGGGATATACGCCCAAATCTGAAAATATTCGTTTTCGCTTGGCATAAGAAAAATGAACAGCATGCCGGCTTCAGCAATTGGTTCGAAGTTCTCTGGTAGAGTTTCATCACTTGGCCAGCTCTCGTCCTCTTCACAGAGCATTACATCACAGCTCTCGTAGGATATGACATCATCCCAGGAGACATCATAGTCAGTAGTATAGGTCCGAAATCGCTTTTCGCGTTCCAAGAAGAAATGGGCACCATCAGCTGTTATTCGTAGCTCGTTCTTTGATGGTTCGTATGGATGCTTACCCGTATACTCCAGTAGTTCGCTTTTTCCGTCGTCTGGCATGTTGGAAACCTGACCGTTATCTTTCCGGAGCATCTGAGTCCCTTTTTAGACCTTCGCTATTTGGTGACCTTAATCGGAAGGATTAATACGACGGCGCCGTAGCAGTGGTTTCTGAGGCTTCTGCCGATGAGTCACTCGATTAAGAAAAAGCCCGCAAAAAAGGTGAAAATCAATCTTGATGATTTTGAATTCTCCCCAAGCGGCCTTGACCTTCAATGGACCAAGGACCTAATAACGGTTCTAGATGGATATCGAATCCATCGAACCTACGATCTAACATTCATCGAGAGAGGAATTGGTGAGGGAGAGCTTCCCCGAAGCTTCGTAAAACAGTACAAAGTAATTCGTGCGGTTCTGCACAAGTTTGCCGGTATCGGTCCCCAAGTTCCTGATGTCAAAAAGCTTCTCACAAGACGACAAGTCATACAAACAACTGCACTGATAACAATAACAATCGCATTTCCGCTGCTCGTGTTAACATGGGTTTTCAACTGGAGCCACTTGGAATGGTTTGCGTTTCCATTTGCTATAGGTGCGGGTGCATTCCTGTTTGCAGCATGGACAGCTGGTGCTTGGTACAATCGGAAAATAGCATGGAAAATTCAGAGTCATATAGAAGAACACGAAGACGACCTAGCGCGAGAGCGCCGTCATCTGAAGAAATGGGTGACGAAACTCATTGGTCATGCCAAGCGACTCATGAGGAAGGAGGAAGAGGACCCTGAAGATCATCCGGTGAAGTTCTTCATGGACGATTATCCCCGGATAACTGTCGTAAAAGAGCCAAATTGGCATCGCAAGCACTACGAAGTACTGCTAGAATCTAGCTCAACTTGATATGCTCTGGAAAAATGAGAAAGGACTGGGAATGCAGCAGAATAAGCTGCATTGTTCCCCAGTTGCTCTCAAACGATATCTTCAATTCGTCTATATTCTATGTTGAACCCGAAATACTGTGGTGAAAGGACTTTCACGGCATTTGGTTCTCTCAGATTCTCAGGCGCCTTCATTCCGATGACGCTTACATCATCACCCTTCTTGAGATTAGTATTGGTTATTGGCTCTCCCGTCTTTCGATCTATGATTTCAATAATATCCGGACTGGTGACCCAAGGTTCACCATCAATCCAAGTCACATGATTTTCGTTCTTGAACCAGATTTTCAGCGTTGAACCATCTTTCAGGCCACTCTCTCCATCAATAGTTGTCTCGCCCCACATGTAACCTTCTCTGTTCTCCCAGTTTTTGTTCTCGACGGTACCTTCGAATAGAATCCACCCTCCTATTTCAGATACTATTCTGTCCGCAGCAGTATCTCCTGATTCTTGACTCTCCCGGATGATTCTTCCAACATTGTAGCTCTTTGAAAGCGTACCGGGGATTACAGCTTCGCGAAATGCAGTTCCTCTTACTGGAAATCCGACATTTCCGACTCTTCCCCATGCGGCTTCACTGAGTGCTTTTGAAATTCGCTCTCCCATCTCGTAGTTAATGATTTCATGGACGATAGTCTTGTCGCCGTACCAATCAACGAGTGCAAGAGGTGCCATCGAGAAACCTTTCGAGCATACCGTGTTCTGACATATTTCAGGAACTGCTCTACCAGTATAATCGCCATCCACACAGGGAATACCATGTTTAACTGCTGCATCGATTGGAGCAGGTGTATTGACTCCACCAAGCTCGAACGGTACTGCAGCGGCGAAGCTTAGGCCCATATGTTCCTCAAGAGCTGCAAGCCCCTCAGCAAGCTCCATCTCATAGTAGTCCCAAGGAAATCGTGTTCGTTTCTCCTCAATTTCCGGAGTGGGAGGCGCTATCGTTCCCGAATAATATGGGCATGCTAGCCAATCGTCGTCGCCTATGCTTTCAACATCCACAATCTCGATTTCAACCCCCTCGTCGACATGTGGATAGAGCATCTTGAGCCCTAGCTCCATATCACCTCCCCCGCCTGTACCAAAGAATGTACAACCACGGGTTAAATCTTCGATGTCTGTTCTGTTTCGCAGAATCAGTGGCATTTTCCAGCTTTCCTCTTCAGCATGGATAGCTTACTTGTTAATATATCTTTAACATCAAGGGGACTCAACAAAGAAGATTAAATGATACAATGGTTTACTACCGTTACAAAAAAGAAAGGCAGAGACGGTGGAGAGAATGTCTCCACCTGTCAATTCGTCGAGGCAGACTACAGTTCGACTCTTCCTGCTCGAACTTCTCCGTCTTCGACGGTAATAACGAATCCCTTGAGTATCCCTTCTCGGTATTCTGAGCCAGGATTAACGCAGAGTGTGCGTCC
This sequence comes from Candidatus Lokiarchaeota archaeon, assembly GCA_014730275.1. Lineage (NCBI taxonomy): Archaea > Promethearchaeati > Promethearchaeota > Promethearchaeota archaeon. Next base: position 76,117 of record WJIL01000009.1, read on the forward strand.
AATTCTTTTGAATCCTACGGACTCGTGAATATGACCATGCATACCAAGTAAAGGCTGATACTGCTCAATAGCTTTCCTAACGGACTTGCTGCCCACAGGAGCGTGAATCGTGGTTCCTCCTGCCTTCTTAATTGCGTGGTCGTCTTCCAGTTTCGGTGCGGTGTCTAGACCAGAATCAAATGGCGGATCATGGAAGTTACAGAGGAGGTTGTCATAATCGTCAACTCTGCCAAATTCTTCTTCCAGCTTTTCCCACATTTCTTCTTCATCACATTCTCGATGTGTTTCCCAAGGTGTGAAATTGACCCACTCGAGGCTAATCAATGGATACCCATGCACATCTACGACCTTCTTAAGTGGATAGATGGTTCTCTCATGCTCCTTGATGATATCGTCGATTACCCAGTCATCATCGTTTCCAGGATTCACGATGATATCGACACCCTCAGGAATCCGCTCCTCGGCCATATTGAGCCATTCTTCAAGTCTCTCTGTCATGAGTTTCTGGAAGAGCTCTGTGATTGCACCTTTTTCCTCTCGTAGGGAAGCCAGTTCGTCTGGCGTCATTATATGTGGGTAGAATCCCTGTGTTTTATTGTAATCAATAAAGCGGTCAAGGTCTTTCTTTTTCTTGAACGTTTTCTTGCCGCCGTAGGGCTTCGCGTACCAGCGATTTTCGCCTTCCTTTATGATTGGCATTATCGCCTTGCCAGTGAGATCTCCACACATCATCGCGACATCGACATTGAACGCCTTAGGGGCACGACACATCTTTTCCCATGTTGCTTGGGATCCGTGTGGGTCGCAGGCGTGAAATATTCTCATCTTCTGTCTTACCTCTTGAATCTTAATCTTTAACCCTCGTCTGGAGATTTAAAGTTTAACTTATAGCGTGCGCACCGGTAAAAACATATTAAAGTCTAACAAAGAATACCTCGTAGACTGTGATATAGGAGAATTTCAAATGTCAGGAAACTATGGCGCGATTAAGGATGATTTCTTGGAAGAGGCTCTGCGAATCGAGGAAGCTGGAGCGGAAAATGGTATCCCTCTACGTATTATCGGATGTTTAGCATTTCGCATCCAATGTCCGGACTATGTAGATTTGCATAAGGAAATGGGACGTGAAGTAACTGATATTGATTATATCAGCTATTACAAGCATCAACGTGATGCTATCGAGTTGTTTCGGGATGAACTCGGATACAAATGGGTATCAGCAGGATTTGCTCGAGCTACAACGCTACGAGACTTGTTCATAGATAAGGAACGGAAGCGGAAAGTTGATGTCTTCTATGATCATCTAGATTTCTGCCACAAAATTAACTTCAAGGATGATGATCGCTTATCTGTTGATAAACCGACCATTCCACTAGCTGAGTTATTTCTGGAAAAGACCCAGATTGTCCAGATTAACGCCAAGGACCTTAAGGATCTGATTGTGCTCTTCTTGGCTCATGATGTAAGTGAGGATTTTGATGATTCCAAGGTGAATGGCCAATTGATAGCTGAACGGCTTTCTGGTGATTGGGGCTTCTATTACACAGTGACGCAAAACATCAAGAAATTCAAGAACTATGTTCCGAAGGTCGAGGAAATCGACGAAGATCAAGCTGAGCTGGTGATCAGTCGTGCCGAGAAACTCCGACAGCTCATAGAAGATGAACCGAAGTCTATGGGGTGGAAGCTGCGGGCAAAGATTGGCACGCGAAAGCGATGGTACAAACATGTCCATGCCATGGATGGCGAGAGAAAAGCGGAATAGAGCCAGATGTGACATATCTCGAGGAGGAAAAGAAGACATGGAATTATCACAACAAAATGCCTATGATATGCTGACCGGCGTCGGAATTCTTGGTACGGGTGGAGGAGGCGACCCTGTTGGTTTTGGCAAGCCCATGGTGGACTGGGATTACAATCGAGGCAGGAGATATGAACTCACAGACCCCGAAGCAATTGACGATGATGCCTTTATCGTATGTGGCGGTTACATGGGTTCGGTCACGGCTTTCAAGTCCATTGGCGACATGCTAGAGGCTTGGGAAGATCGGTATGAGCTTCATGAAGCTATGAAGATGTCGGAGCGAATTACAGGAAAACAGGTCAATCATCTGGTGCCCTTTGAACTCGGTGGTACGAATACCCCAGTAATGCTATCCCTCGCAGCCCGCGCTGGAATCACAACTGTTGATGGTGATGGTCTTGGTCGGTCAGCGCCTGAAACTCAGATGATATCTTTCGTGGGTTATGGCATCGATTTGTGTCCAATGCCGGTTGTAAGCAAGAACGGTAGCCGCATAATAGTTGACAAAACGAGTAGTCCAGCACTAGCTGATGAAATTGGTCGATTCGCAGTTGTTGAAGATGGTGGTGCTGGGGCTAATAATCACTACTTCCAGTCTGGGGCACAGCTGAAAAAGGCCGTGATTCCTAACAGTATTAGCAAATCCATCGAATTGGGCGAGGCCATTAGAGATGCGAATGAAAACAATGCAAATCCCATTGATGCATACCTAGATGTTATGGATGGCAAATATCTTGCCCATGCCACCATAGAGCAAGTTGAAGGAGAAGACAGGGCTGGTCATTGGCATGTCATGGTAGACTTGGATTCAAATGAACTTGAAGGTGATCTCCAGATTGTTGTCAAGAATGAATACATGATGGCAGCATGTGATGGCGAACCCGTTGTTATGTTTCCTGATTTGATCTGTCTGCACAATCCTGATAACGGCCACGGAATAATGTCCTCGGATCTCGAGGAAGGAATGGACTTGATCGTCACAGCGATTCCAGCACACGAACGCCTTCGATACGCAGGCAGCACTGAAATTGGAAAGAAAGCCTTCAGTCCCGCTCGCTATGGACATCCTGAACTTGAATATGAACCAATGGAGAAACTGCTCAAGAACTTGCATTAGAGGTCTGCTCAATAGAGCTCTCATCTAACAATAGAATGTGAAAGAACATGAAAAAGATTGCACTGATTGGTGCCACCGGAATCGATTGGTGGACATCAGATAGAAAGCGTCAGTTTGTTGAAGATTTGACACCGTCCGGGTATGAAATAGGGAATTTCTACTGCAATTACGGAACTCACAGTCTAGAATCTCACGCTGATGAAGCTTACAACGCTCCATTCATTCTTGAGCAAATTGTGGCCGCGTGCCTTCAGGGATTTGATGGAATTGTACTGGATTGTGCATGTGATCCCATTCTTGATGCAGCTAGAGAGGTATGCACCATTCCAGTTGTTGGTCCGATGCAAACCTCAATGCATTTGGCCTTGACGTTGGGTCGGAAATTTGCTATTGTGACAGTTGGGGGGAAATCTTTAGCCAAATGCATGGAATCTCAGGTTAGACGAGAAGGGTTGGATTCTTTCTTCGTTGGGGTGGATGTGATTGATCTTCCTGTCTTGGAGATAGCTGAAAAACCAACACAGGCTGAGAACGAATTGATTGCCTGTGCTCATTCGTTAGTCGAGCAAGGTGCAGATGTGATAGTTCTCGGCTGTACGGGCCTTTCACATGAAGTTGATTTGCAGCGAGTAATGGACACGGTAAATATTCCTGTTCTTGATCCCCTTGTGATTGGAGTCAAAACCGTAGCGATGCTCATCGAATCTGGTCTTTCGCATAGCAAACTGGCCTATCCGAAACCTCCCAAGAAACCCATATCAGAGGCTCCTTCTCTGAAAGGATCCTTTGATGATATTTTGAAGGAATAGCAGTATACTATCCATGTTTCTTTTTGTAATCCCTAAGCAGTGGGATATTAGTGATTAGGATTACAATCGATAGAATCATGCAGAGGAGATATGGCCAAGTGATTGTGAAATCAGCAAACCAACCACCAACTATGGGGCCCAAGAAGAAGCCAATACCGGCTAGACTCTCACCTATTCCAGCAAAAGCACCCTTCTCTTTTTCTGTAGCTGAGACCACTGTGTAGAGTCCTCCAAGGTAATTGAATCCAACTCCAAAACCGCTCATGACCATGGCCATAGCAAAGAGCCAGAAATCCACGATAAATGCCAGTATGGGCATACTCACTGCAAGGAGAAATGTTCCTATTAGCATAACATTGCCCATTTCTGGATGTGGAAGGCGTGTACAAATCAAGAAGCCTATCGTTCTTGAAAGGTTCCACACAAGGAGAAGATTGCCGAAATCTTCAGTAGTAAAGCCAGGAAGCCTTTCGATATAGGTAGGAAAGAGCCCGAGCAATACTGTGGATACAAAACCAAAGAGCATCAGTGCTAGACTCGCCCCTATGAATCGACGACTTGTCCGGACGTCTCCAGGAACGTCATTGTCTGTGATTGCGGAAAGTTGATCCTTTTCATCATCACTTAGGACCTCCTCCAATACGTAGTCTCGGACCGTTCCGCCCACTAGTGCGAGAGCAAGTAACTCCACAGCTATGACAATGTAGATGCTGGTGACATTTCCGTAGTTCACAGCCATGTAGGCAATAACAAATGGGGACATGACCATTCCTGCGCTCCATGCAGACGCAAAATTTCCTAGTACAGCCCCCTGAGATTCAGGTGCGAGCTCTGAAACCATGGCGCTGATAGTTGGATAAATGAGTCCAAAGAAGAAACCCTCAAGCGCCCGAATCAAAATAAGATGTATTGGAATAATGAATGGTTGTGGGTATAGCGCAAGAATTCCAAGATATGCTATAATGGCTCCAATCAGCGATTTTCGTCTACCGATACGATCTGAGATTTTGCCGCCTATTATCGGTGAGAACATATACACTATGCCGTAGGAACCCATAGCCCAGCCGATTTCAAACTGTGTAGCGCCGAGCACTCCGGCATACCACGGCGCGAATATCTCCGTGACACCTAATGAAAATGTGGACAAGAATGTTAGAATATAGCCCACTGTTCTTGTTCGGCGCTTTTCCAATCCCGATAGTACCCCATCTGTCATTGTTTCACTTGCCTATTGCTTGGTATGTAGAACCTCACTCAAGATGAGGAATTATCTCTTCAGAGATTATTCTTGTTGTATCAATTACATCGGTTCCCGGAACCGGGAAGAGTACTGGCGTGTTTGTGCCGGCATCAATGATTGCTTGAAGTTGCTTGATGCTGGATTCAACACCGCCAACAATTCCTAATTGCTGAACCATATCGTCTGTAATCAGTTCTGCCACATCTTCCCCTTTCTCTGCTGCTTTGGCAAATTCCTTGGTTTGCTCAGCAGTTATGCCTGCATGGGTCATCAATGCACCACCAGCTGCTGAATGAGGAAGATACATTTTCATAAACTGGCGTGCAGTCTCAATAGCATAATCTAGGTCATCCTCAATTACCATCGGGAGGTATGACACCATCTCATAATCATCGAGATCTTTTCCAGCTTTCTTTGCACCTTTCTCAATTCGTTTCCAAGCATACTCGATATAATCTGGCGTATTGAAAATCGAAAGGATAATCCCATCTCCAATCTCGCCAGAAAGTTTCAGCCCCATCTTTCCTTCAAAAGCGAGGAATATCGGTGGATCTGTGCGAACTGGGTCAAAAACTAATTCGACGTTATTAGCTTCGAAAAATTCGCCTTTGTGATTGATTTTGTCACCGGTCAGTATTTTGCGAATCAAGCTAACACATTCACGGGTACGGGTTAGAGGCTTCTTGAAATCGTAGCCCATTTGCTTCATCCAAAAGGGTACGCCCGAGCCAAGACCAAAGACAGTTCGCTTGTTCGACATTTCATCTAGCGTTGCGAATTCCATCGCAATGAGCGCTGGATGTCGTGAAAACGGGTTTACAACGCCAAGCCCTATTCGTATTCTCTCTGTGGCCATTGCAGCTGCAGACATATAGGGGATTCCGCCCCTGAAGAAATAGTCTTCTGCAAACCATACAGACCCCAGGCCCAGTTTTTCAGCTTGTTGAGCCATCTCAACGGCTTCTCCAACTGGGAAAACTCCAGTCATAGCTACGCCAAACTCTTTGAAACCTTCCATGTTTCGAATTCTCCTTTCTTTTTTCCAAAAATCTCTTGTGTTTCCATCGCTTGTATCTTGGATTTATTTGCCAAAATAGGAGAGGAAGAGAGAGTATGTTTGTTTCTCTACTCTTCCGGTAGTCTACCGAATCTTTCCAGGTAGTCCGCCACATCATCAAGCTGTAACTTCTCATAGGTGCTTCTGTAAGGCCAGCTTGTCTTGAGATCCCACTCGTGGAGCGTATAGTACCTATCAAGCATTTTGGCAAGCTCTTCCGGATTATTGGTCTCGCCTTTCAGCGGACCTGAAGCTGCCCCTTCATGCATCAATCGATATGGCAAGTCGTCATGTTTTCGGGTAGCTCCTCGAGTAACATTGAATGCTTTCTCCAGAGTCACTACGCGTCTGCCAGTACGCATCAGAGTTTCTTCGTCCATCTCAATGCCAGTAGCTGCTTCATATAATCGAGCCATATTGTCCGGATTCACACCAAAAGCGGCGGTTGAAGTGAACACACAGAAGCCTAGAGCTTCAGTTATCTCATAACAGTCTTCGTGCCATCGGACGATTTCAGCACGTTTTTCTGTGCTATGAGGTGTCGCATACTTTTTGTCACCAGTGATTTTCTCGATAACCTCCACCGCTTCTGGACTGGCTCCAAACTCGGCAAATGTTTCAGTCATGAGGTGGTCGTTCCCTCGAGGATTCACAGCAAAAGCAAGAGCATAGGCCTTGGCTGATCTGGTTTCAACGTTTGACTGCTCGAGACCCTTGGAATTCATGATAGCCCATTTGTAGGACTCCTGTCCAACTTGTTCGGTGGCAATTTTGAGACCATCACCCATCAAGTTACCTAAACTGCCGTCTCTTTCGGCCATCTTGATGATTGCTTCTTTTGTTTCCTCAAGCTTACCCCAACCAAGTTCTAAGCCATCTGTGTCCTCCTTGGTCAAAACTCCTCGCTCGTAGCTTTCTATAGCCCACTGTACGACTGTGCCGGCTGTTATGGTGTCAAGGCCGAGGCGGTTGCATATTTCATTGAGTATGAGTACTGCTTCTGTGTCGACCAAACCTGGACCGTTGCCTAAGGCGCCCAGCGTTTCATATTCAGGTCCCCCACTGGCAATGCCTGCGTGTGGTCCCTCATCAATTTCTGAATATCGATGGCAACCGATTGTACAACCAAAACATGCGACTCTTCGCTTTAGATAGCCTTGTTCGGTTACTGCTTGGCCAGTAATGGGATAGACATTTTCAGTATGACCAGTCTGCCAATTCTTTCCGGGCAGGGCATGCAATTCGTTGACCCCTGCCATTGAGCCAGCAGTACCGTGTTCATGAAGCCCTTGTGCACCGCTATCCTCTATGAGGAGTTCTCTCATCTCCTTGGCCACTTCAGCGAATCTCTTAGGATCTTTCACACGTATGGGCTTAGTTCCCTTCACGCTAATAGCTTTCAGGTTCTTAACACCCATGACGGCTGCACCACCACCCCTTCCAGCAGCATGGTAACAAGAGCCCATGATTGAGGCTCCTCTAACGAGTTTCTCACCAGCCGGGCCTATGTATAGCCCTTTCGAGTCGTATCCATGCTTCTTCTTGAGATACGTATCGGTTTCAAGGACATCCTTGCCCCAAAGGTCAGTATCTTCGTGAATATCTACATGGTCGTCATTGATTTCAATATAGGAAGGTCGCTCAGCTTCACCGTGTACCACGATATGATCGTATCCTGCAAACTTGAGCTCCGCTCCCCAGTGACCGCCCATATTACTCTTCAAGTACAAGCCCGTTGTACAGCCTACTGTTGTAACCGAAGTCCTTCCAGAGGCCGGAGCAGTTGTTCCAGTTACTGCACCGGGAGCATAGATTATGACATTCCTGGGGTCATCCCAAGTGATGTCTGGGTCCTTACAGTAGTCCCAAAGAAGCCTTGCATTGATTCCTCTAGAGCCAACATACAGTTTTCGCCATTCTTCCGGCAATGGCTCTTTCCAAATCTTGTCTTCTGTTAAATCAACATGCAGTATAGATCCTTGATGTGCGTACATTGATATCACGACTCCTCTATGATGCTTTTGTATTGGGCCATTCTTGCGGCTCGAAGCTTCTTTTTCTCCTTCACTCGCTCATCCGTCTCATCAACCCACATTAGGGCCTCCGGGACGCAATGCTGTACACAGTATGGGTCCCCACCACAAAGGTCGCATATCAGGGGTACCTCGGTTTCAGGATGTAGCCTGATTGCATGGTAGGGGCATACTTTGGCACAAGCACCACAACCCGTGCACAAGTCAGCATCAACGGTAATGATTCCTGTACCTTCGTCTCTTGTGAGGGCGTCTTCTGGACAGGCATCAGTACAGGGATGGCCGCTGCATTGCTCACACAAGAGTTGTACTGACATTGCAGTTTTTTCTCGTTTCAGGATTTTAATCCTGGAGCGCAATGGGTCGAAAAGATCTTCCTTGGTCAACGAACAAGCCAAGGCACATTGTTTGCAACCCGTACATTTCTCCATGTCTACGAGTAACACATTCGACATATCTGGTTCTCACCACGGTTTTCGGATGACCGAGATTTCCGATATTAAACCGAGATTATATTTGCTAGCTGTAACATTTTAATCTATTCCTTTAATGAAAACAGAAATCGCCTATAAACTGCACTTTCCTACTCCTCAATCATTAGAGCCAAGAGTTGGTTTAAGATTACCGTTTAGCTGTGATACTGCTTTTTGATTTAGTAATAAGTAGTTGAATCTACAACACCGCAGCTGAAGCTTGCATGATTCAATTTCCTGAAGCTTAGGGAGAGATTCTCACCACATTCTAGTTCTCTACAGGGTTTTTTCCAGTTTGAGATTAGGTTCAGGGTCTAACGGCGAATTGAGATTTCTTATACACCGATGACATGCCTACCGTACTCCTTTTATCATATGTTATCCTCTTTTTTTGTACTATTGCGGGAGCGTCAAAATTTTGCCAGGAACCCTCGGAATACTCCTTACATCCGGACCATATACGTATCAACATAGTGACACATTTTTCGATTTGGCTTTAGCTGCCTTGGAGAAGGGCCATTCAGTGAAGGCTTTCCTCTATGTTGATGGCGTGCACAACGCGAAGCTCGATCAAGATCCATCTCCTGAACGTCCGATGAATGAGAAATTCCAAGAGTTAGCTGACAGAGGTGTAATCTTCCATGCATGTGGGCTCTGCACTCTGGCAAGAGGCTATGGCAGACTTGGCGAAGACTTCATTGAGGGAGTCGAAGTAACAGGCTTAACGGAATTTGCTGAGATTGTGGGAGAATGTGATAAACTTGTGTCATTTTCGATATGACAGGTGATACAACATGGAATTTACTGAGAAAAAGGTTCTATTCCTCATTAAGAAAAGACCTTATGGTACTATAATGAATTTTGAAGCTTGGCGAGCTGCAGTGGGCATGTTTGGGATGGATCATACTCCCACTATGCTTTTCTTGGGTGATGGCGTCTATTCTTTGCTTAAGGAGATGGACAGTAAACCCATCGAGCTTTTCAAAAGAACCTACCTTAGCTTTGAAGGCAAGATACTGGCAAGCAGTAGTGCATTGCAAGAGCGGGAAATAAAACCCGGTCAGCTGATTTCAGAGGTTGAAATCGTGGGAAGCGATGAGATTGGAACACTCCTAGAAGAAAATGAAATGGTTGTGTCATTCTGAGTGGTGGAGATTTATGAAATTTCTAATTGTGCTAAGCAATGATTGTGTCGGAGCACTTGAACTGATCAAGACCCTTCTCAAACGAAACCACGAAATTGGTGTGCTACTTCTCGAAGACGCGGTCTTTCTCGCAGACAAGGGTAAAGCCGATGAGTGTTCTCTGGGAGAGTTAGATATTTCCCGCTATATCTCACAGAAGCATCTAGCAGAAAGAGGTTTGGCCGATAGGCTGGCTCTTAGTGCCCAGATTGTAGACTACCCTACAATGGTTGATTTGCTTATGGAGCAATACGATCGAATCATTTCACTATAGTCTCGGGGGGAAGACTACTCGTTAAGGTGAGTATTGCCAACTAGCCTTGAGTTCTGGCTAGAAGTATAACGTTCTATCATAATTCAGAATATCATCCACCATCGTGGCTGCTCCAGCGATAGTAATCCTATCATCCCTCAAATCCTCCTCGGAAATTCCCCTGAATTCCACAGAATTGGAACAAAGTTCGAGTTCTCCACCCGATTCCAAGAACATATTGATCAACTCAGGTAAGGGAGGAAATCCGGGTGCCTGAACCTTCTCAGCCATTCCGTCCTTTGCGAGTTCAACTCCGTCCATCATGAGAAATATCTTGCATTTCACTTCTTGAGCCTGAGCTGTTGTTGCTGTTACAAATGGTCCATAGCAACGTTCAGCGACTTCGGGGCCATGTTGACCGACAATGTAGATTGAATCCATTTCTTATCACCTATACAATAATTAGCGCTAAGTCCGCGTACATCAGTACGAGTCCAAGTGAAACGAATGTGGTTAGCAGGAGATTCGTTATGTGAGAACTATGAATTGGTGCTCCTTGCATAGTCTTGAGGAGAATAGGTAATACTTGTACGAGTTCCATAATGGTGCTAACGAGGAATAGCAGAAAATGAAGAGCTATCATCAAATGCAATATGTCAAACATCGCTGGTGAAGCTGGAGCGAATATGAACCCAACAATAACCGTGGCTAGACCGACAATCATACCAAGCATAATGACCATGACTTGCTTCATTAGGTAGTATCCCATTCTTCTCGCGATCAAGAAACCTGACATCATACTACTGATTGACAGAGCAAACAATACAAGCAGGAGAAGTCTAATTATTATCACTTGTGAACACCTAACGACATTATTTTATCAAAGGGCACTCATAAGCATGTTGGAAACACACATTTCGAAGAGCAAAAATTACGGTCTGTAACCAAAGGGCAATAGAAATGCATAAAATCGCCAGCCATCATGAGTATTCTGATTAATTATGAGTAGTTACGAAATCAGCAGAGAACTTGATGCAAGCGGCCTTCGTTGCCCAATGCCAGTTCTCAAAATGAAGCAAGAGATTGGAGAAATTGAGATTGGAGAGGTTCTCAAAGTCATCGCTACTGATGTGGGTACAAAGAAGGACTTTCCAGCATGGGCAAAGCGCACCGGTAACGAGATTCTAGAAATGAAAGAAGATGGTGATACAATCATCTGGTTTGTCAAGCGTAGGGGGTGAATCCCCCCCAAATTGGATTCATAGTAAAGATCCATTTATGACTTGGAGCTTGCATTCCCTCAGCTTTGAGGCACGACCAGTACTTGGCCTAAGAGATCTCCTTCCATAACTGGAGCCCTGATTCTTGCCTGAAACATGGCGACATCAGCAGTCCTTTCTTTGCTGTGATGGTGAAACTCTTGGCACCCTACACAGGACAAATGACCCATTCCGTTAACGCCATAGAATGATTGCAGAACCATCCCTCCTGCTGGTATGTCTATGGGCTCAATGGGAATCACCTTGATTTCTCCCGCTTCAAAGTTCTCTCTCTTTGCGGCAACGACAGGATGCAGGTGAGCTTGTGACCAATCTAATGACAACTTTCTGGCTTCTAGTCCTTTCATGGATTTTCGCATTCGGTCCATTCCTATTCCAGCAAGGTTCGGATTGCAGCTTATGACGTAAATCTTCTTAGTCAATCCCAATTCACCGTTTCTCTAAATCCATACCTCCTCTTGTCTTAAGTAGTTACCCAAGGTTAGCTTTTTCATATGCTTCTGAGCGGTCAGTAACAGGTGATTCTTGATGAATACAGAAGAAATCATGGAAATAGCACTAGAAATGGCAGGATTGGATGAAATACCCGGTGATTCGGGTATTCACGTTGAAGGTGAGGAAATCACCAATGCGATTATTGGAATTGATATGGGAACGGCAGAATTGATGCTGGCGGATCGCTTAGGTTACGATTTAGTAATCGCACATCATCCACCTGGAGGAGAGTCTCGGATCCATTTTGAGGAAGTGGTGAAACTTCAAATCGATCAGATGATGGAAGCTGGGGTTCCTCCTCATGTGGCGGAGAAGGCGATTAAACCGCGATTGAAAGCTGTCAAGATGCGAACCCATGTTAGCAACTATGATCACAATATTTCGGCCGCCAAACTGTTGGAGATGCCATACATGAATATCCATCTCCCGCTAGATATGGTTTGTAGACGACGGTTTACTGAAACCATTGAAGAAGCAACGAAAGCTAAAGACAAGGCCAAAGTGGAAGATGCTCTTGAAGCGATGATGACGCTTCCGGAAATGCAGTTGGGCAAGACGGAACCAGTAGTCTATGTTGGTTCTGAGGACAATATCCTTGGAGATTGGACTGTTGCCATGGCCGGGGGAACCAATGGTGGAGCAGGAGTTGCAAAGGCATATTTCGATGCAGGCCTATCGACTGTCTTCTACATGCACATAGGGAAAAGTGATATGGAGGAGCTAAAGGAATACGATGAGTCTGGTAACCTTGTGGCAACAGGCCACATGGCTTCTGATTCTGTTGGCATAGCTCCCTTTGTCAAGCGGCTCAGGAAAGAAGGTATTGACGTAACAGCTATGAGCGGAGTATTTGTTCCGGAATAAGAACAGTGGGCGGCGACTTATACTGGGGTTGTCTCCAGAATAGCTTCTCCTTGGGTAGATACATCGATTCCATAGAAAAGCAGTATCTACCCTCGATTCTAAGAATTCCTTCCAGAATTGCAATAGAAAAGCTGCATACCCCCCCTGCATAAGCTTTAATGTGCAAGATTCTCTATTCCACAACTTTCAAGAGGAATCTTTCCAATTGAAAATGGGTAAAAGCATTTGAATGGTGCCGGAGATGGCGGAGCTAAAGACTGAACCTGGTGCATATCCCTACCGACGATTTGCAGCTTTTAGAAGAAATAGTCTACCCCGCTTTTTGGTCGATGATCGCCGGATTTTGCATTTGAGTAATCTCAGCGGTCAGCCTAATCTCTGGGTTAGACCGATTGATCCTGTGCTTTCCAGTCAGCAATTAACAGCTTTCGAAGAAGAAGCAGTGGTAGGTTACGATTTCAGTACGAATTTGTCACAGCTCATTGTAGTAACTACGAGCGTCGGAAGTGGGCAGAAGAGAATTTATTCGATGAACGGTCTTGAGTCTTGGCCGTTGCCACTCACTCCTGAAGACGATGTCAAGATCTCTTGTGGTTCAGAAATCCTAGCTCCGAATGCAGAGAAAATCGTATACAGCTCGAACCAGCGAGACAAAAACCAAATGGATCTAGTCCTTCTCTCCATTGATTCTCTGAAGAAGGAATACTTGACTGATGACGGAATCTATATCATGGGGTATTTTCGACCTGATGGCAATCTTTTCACCGCCAAGAAAATCATTGGTCCTGACCATTCACAAATCCATTTGGTAGATATCAACGCAAAGAGAAAGAACATCATATTACCTGTTGAAGAGGATTGCAGAGTGACGCCCGGCCCTTGGTCTCCAGACGGCAGCGGATTCTATGTGTTGTCAGAAGAGGGTCTGGAATCGATGAGTCTGGGGTTTTTTGATTACGAAACGGAGACTTTTGAGTGGGTTCAGCGGTTAAATTGGGATATCGAAAACATTTCTCTTTCTAATAATGGTATGTATCTGGCTTGGGTTTCAAATGAAGATGGCTACAGCAGATTGTGCGTGAAGGATTTTGAAAGAGATCGTATATACTCGCCTCCTCTCCCTGACGGAGTCATGGGGAAGCCGAGTTTCAGTCGTGATGGTGCTTCTCTTGTTTTCGAATTGAGTACTTCTAGGAATCCTAGTTCGCTCTACATTTCTGACTGGGGTCAAAATAGAGTAGCAAAATCAATCAGCATGGGATTTCTCGGGAGACTCGACGAAGAACAGCTTGTAGAGCCAAATCTAATATTTTACGAAAGCGAAGATGGTTTGAAAATCCCCGCCTTTCTGTATAGGCCTATGATGGTGAATTCGGCCCTTGGCAAAGCTCCTGTGGTTGTAAATATCCATTCTAAGCCAACCGGCCAAGCACGGCCAGATTACAATGGGTCTTTTCAGTACCTGTTGAATCGGGGAATTGGCATTTTGGCTCCAAACATTAGGGGCAGTGGGGGCTATGGTCGGACCTACGAGTCGTTGCTATTCGGTGATTGGGGCGGCGAGATGCTCGAAGACATCAAGAAGGGTGTAGAGTATCTGAGACAGCTTGAGTGGGTTGACGACGATAGAATAGGTATCATCGGCAGGCATTTCGGAGGATATGCGGCACTGATGAGCGCTGCACATCTATCAGACCATTTCGCAGGTGGAGTAAGCCTGCAGGGTCCATGTGACTTGCCCGAGTATGTTGAATCATTGCCCACAGATGAAAGGGTTCTAGCATTGAAGCTGATTGGTGATCCTGAATCCGAAAGGGATTTCCTTATCGAGCGATCACCTAGTACCCATGTAGCTTCTATCGATTGCCGTTTGATGATTGTACAGGGAAGCGATGACAGATTCGTTTCCGAAGAAAGAATGAGCCAATTTGTCGAAGATGCAAGAGACAGTGATTCGGAAATCGAGTATCTTGTCCTTTCGGATGTTGGCCATGAATTTGTGAAACGGAAGAACGAACTGAAAGCATGGACCAGTGCCTTGGATTTTCTTGTTAGGATTCTTCACATGTGAGATAATGGTGTGTATCTCTAAGGTATAGAATATCAGAATTCTTGCCTCAGAGTGACAGAGTCGAATTGTGCACGGAATAGCATTATAGACTGTGTGTTTGCTACCAGCGAGTTGTCTGCAAGATCAAAAAGAGCCTTTTTGACAGTACCACAACTTCTTTTATCTGCGAGTGAATCTAACGCATAGGGAATTCGCAAATGTGGAGTGTAAGCGCCGATTACAACAAAATCAAAGCTGCGATTACCTACCGCGGAGGCAAAGAAGGTACTTGGTTGCCTTTTGGTCCGATTGGGGATCATCCGCTCGCAGGGAACAGCTTTGTGAAAGCTGATTATGATGGTATGGTTTCTGATTTAGCAGATTACAGACACACCATCGAAGAAATCACTTCTGCCAAGATTTTCGATGTCAAAGATCTCCTAGCGCAGACATTGCGGGCTTGGCGAGAAGATAAAGACCGGCTGAAGGAAGTCGTACTGGGATGTTTCCCGGAATTCGAACGTGATAGAATTGAAAATCTCATCAAAGACCGTTACTGGGTTGACATAACCGCAGGTGAAATTTTTGGTGAGAAATGCCCCTTGATTGACAACCAGAAATTCGATTTTGGGATCCGCCCGGTTAAAGGAGTGGCAAGAGTTGCCGATCTGGGCCATATGACTTCTGAAGGCTTCATTGCTGGTAACATGTCCTCATGGACGCGCTCCCGAGAGAATCTGATAATGGATGTCATCCTTCATAACCATCCGACATTTGTTGATAATGTAGATGTCGTGGCGAATCTCGATGGTGATGCTTATCTGGCGGGTAATGACATTGTGAACATCAATGAGAATTGCCTTGCAATCGGTGTAGGATCCTATTCAAACCGCAAGGCTGCTGAGGAAATTTCGAAGGCCCTGCCCGACAAGACAATCTATGTTGTTGAGAAGTACCCTGAAGACCTCATGAAACACTCTTGGGTGGATCATTATGGTGCGCGCCTGAATTATATGTTCAACATGGTTGACAAAGATAAGGCACTGATTCAGCCATTCATTTTTGATTATCCAAAGGGAAGCCGAGAAGTGCTCATGAGCATGCTTCAAACTCTTAGCGAAGACCTTTACAAATGGGAACCAGTTCGCGAAGAATCTAATTTTCAAGAAGAGAACTGGGCTGAGATTCCTGATAGAGTCAAGCCGAAAATCAAATCGAGAGTCTACGGAGCGCTCTCGAAGGAGCGACTGAAGGGGTTCGATGGTGTAGGCAGTGTAGAAGTTCTTGAGAACGGGAAATCCAAATTCAAGAACGATAGTTTCATTGATGCCCTTATCGAAGATGGCATTCTCAGCCCCGAGAATATCATTCTCGTAGGCGGAGACCCCAATGATGTAGAATATCGAAATGAATACGAACACTGGATAACCGCTATTAGAGAAGGCGGCTGGGCGTGTTCACTTGCTGTTCTGAAGCCAGGTGTGGTGATGAGCTACCACGACATGGTGAAGACGAATGAAATCCTTCAGTATAATGGCGTAGAAGTAATCGAAAAGGACGCTCGTTACATGAAGATGATACATGAAACAGGCCTTGGTAGCTTCGTGCTACCCCTATGGAGAGAGTGACGAAAATGTGGAGTGTTAAAGCTAGATACGATACTTTGAGAGTTGCAATCGTTGAGCCTGGTGGGCTTGAAAGATGGTGGGCAATCCCAGGATACGGCGAGTATCCACTGGAGTGGGGTGCAGTTGACAAGCCCTACCATACTCATTCCACCAAGCGCGAGTCTGAACTTCAACGAAGAGATCTCAAAAACAAGATGCAGAAAGCGGTAGAAGACGAGATACCCGGTGTCAGACTGCTAGGCTATAGAGACCTCCTGCAGGAGACATTGGATGCGTGGCGTGATGATCCCAACCGACTTGAGGAGATTGTCCTTACTTGTTTCCATGAGTGGGACCGTCCTCGTATCAAGAATTTACTTGGTGAGGACTACAAGAGCGTCACAGCAGACCAGCTTCTTGGGAGAGATCGACCTCCGCTACACAAAGACGGAGACGATTGGAAGGTTGGAATCCGTCCGATTCCATGGGTTCAGAATATCTCAGAGGAAGGGTGGATGACCGACAAGGGATTGGTCTACAACAATAAGAAGACATGGTGGCGCTCGCGCGAAGATGAGGTGACTCATGCCATCATCGAACATCATCCTGAGATGATTGAGAACGTTGAGGTGCTTCTTGACCCTGAACCTCCTGCATACTTGGAGGGCGGCGACATGAGAGCCCCCAGCGAAGACACCATAGCTGCAGGTGTCGGTTGGCATACCAGTCGGGAAGGAATGCGGCGGCTCTCTGAAGCTCTGCCAGAGAAGACAATCTACGCAGTGCAGAAGGTTCCCATTCTCAAAGAAGGTTTCAATGATATGGTCTATTCCTTCTGCTGGCATTTCGAGACGTTCCATTGTGAGGTTGATGAAGGAAAAGGCATGTTCATGCCATATATCATGGACTATCCTGAAGGAGGCAGAAAGAAGTACATAGACTGGGTGAAGGCTCTGAAGCGAGACATTGAGGAGTATCATCCGCTGTTACAGAAGCTTCGTGAAGAGGAAATCGATATTCCCAAGGAGCAGAAGGATCGCATCAAGGCCAATGCGCTTCAAGACCTGACAGACGAGAACATAGCTCTGCTTGAAGATATGGGCAAGGTGTACACATACGAAGGCGGTGAGCTTGTTTCTACACGGAACAGCTATCTGCAGGCCCTGATTGATGATGGTGTCATGGATCCAGATGGAATAATCTGGTACGGCGGTGACCCAAGCCAGTATGAGAACGCACTGGAGCATCTTGGCGTCATTGCCATGGAGATTGCTGCTCAGGCCGAAATTGCAGAGACCCTGCGACCTGGCGTCCTGCTTATGTCGTCACATGCCGAGAAGACGATTGAGTCACTTGAGGAACATGGATGCAGAGCTGTAACATATGACGGGTTCTACCAGAAGAAGTTCGGTGGTCCCGGTCAAGACTGTGCTTTCTTCCCACTCCACAGAGAGAACTAATCGCATAAGCCAAGCGCTCTGAGAAAGGAGTGCTTGGTCACTCTTTCTCTTTTCTTGAACCCCTCTCAGGATAATCTGCAATCTTCTCTTCGAGATTCATAGTTTCCGAAATCGCGGATGTGACTATAGGATTCCTTGTCTGCTCGTGATTCATCCCATAGTATAGAGCAGTGCGAAATCTGGGTTGAGCAAGTGAATTGGAATGTTGTTGGACTAGAACATCAATCGGTACAACCCGCGAATGAAAAAGCGCATTAGCTGAAAAATCAAAGGAATTTTCGTTGTAAATGATAATCCTTGGTAGACACCCATTTTCGATTGCCCTTTGTAGGGAATTCTTCCTCCCAATGAAGACGACTATTCTTGTAGGTATCTACCCTTCCATGCTGGTAGTGGGGACCCTGGTGCTTGTAGGAATATCAGTGGCGTTGACGTTCTCAAAGAAAAGCTGCACTCCGGATTACTTGCTATGGGCTATCGTCAGAATTCCATTTTTCATATTTGTATGGATTGTCTTGGATCGCTTATTCATAGCTGTGGCTTTCTACCCTCTTTCATGTATAATGTCCATTTTCGATACCAATCTTCTGTTGGTTCTACTCTCCTTCTTAATGACGATTGCTCTACTTCTCATAACCGAAATCATCAATGATACCGTACTAGCTTCACCAATGAGGAATAGATGAAATCAACTCGAAAATGGAATTGGTCTGTAATTCTCAGTACTACGGCAATGCGAATTCAAGTGAAATATGGTTGAGCATCTGGTGATTCCGAGATAAACGCCCGTTCACAACCCTCTCAAGAAGGTTGGTTTCAAATCAGCTTCATCGTGTCTATCTATTGCCTCATCGAGAGTTTTCAGAACGTCCTTCTTGTCTCTGTTCAGAGTACCTCTCAGGGACAAATAGTTGGAGGCGTGATTTGTACGGAAGATGCACTCGCTCAGGTCAAGATTCTCTACCAGAATTCTCAGCTCTATTAGGATTTCGAAAGGCTTCATGGGCTGGAAATCACCCTTCTCTACCATTCGGTGGATGGGTGTACCTGGGGGCGTCATGAGAGTGAGGGCACCTATGTATTCGGGGTCAATCCGATTGAGTGCCTTAGCGGTTGCCCTGGCATGTCGTTCCGATTTCTCAAGCCCACCAAGTCCTAGGATGATAGTGAGAGAAAGCGGTATACCGGCCGCTCGAATCTTCTTGCAGGCTTCAATATTCTCTTCGTTCGTTACACCCTTTCGCACCCGTGTCAGAAGTCCATCATCTCCGGTCTCCAGTCCCAAGTAGACAATACCTAATCCCAGTTCTTTGAGCCTTTTCAGATCATCAACAGTTTTGTTTTCAACGTCTCCGGCATAGGCGTATGTTCCCACACGTTCAAGGTTTGGAAGCTCTTTATCAAGCACTCTTAGGACATCTGCCATCTCATCGGTGTTCATGGCTAGTACATTGCCATCCGCTAGGAAGACCCTGTTCGTACGCTTTTTGACACGATCGGACAGTCGATTCAGGTCTTGGGATATGCCTGATTCACCACGTACTCGATATCGTTTGTTCTTGTAGGAGACACAAAAGATGCAGGCATTGTGCGAACAGCCAACAGTAGCCTGCAGAATCAGGCTCCTTGCCTCACTTGGAGGACGCCAGATGCTGCCTTCGTATTCTAGCATGGTTTATACCGACTCTTGAGGAATGTTGTCTTTCTTTCTAGGCTTCTTATTATAGGGTTGTTGCAACGGTGACCAATCGGGATGGTTCTGGCAAATCAGCCTTTTGAAAATACATTATGACACTCGATTTCTCGAAGAGAGCAAACCATCACTATGTTTTTATGAGCCTAACCATACAAATGCTTGAGGAGTGAAGCCTTTTTGAGCACGCGTTCGCCACATTCGAGAGTTTTCCTACTTGTAGCAATTGGAGTTCTGTTAGTCATTTCTATTTCTAATAACGGAGTAACGATGGATTCCCAAGACCATTTCGACCATGATTCATTTGATGCTGATGATACAGATGCAGCTCCGGTTGGAGTATCCAAGCTCAGTTCATCTGGAGACATAAATTTCACAACCAGTCAAACAATCGAGGATGATACTAAATGGGTTTCCCAAAGGGGTATCAATGTCACAGATGGAGCAGACGTCGTTTTCAGGAATACTACACTCTACTTGAATAATCTCGAGTATTCCTCTGCGTGGATCAATGTTGAGGATGGAGCCACGCTTGTACTGGATAATTGCACAATCGAACATGACCCGGACGGTGCAGCGCCTGGAATAAGATACCTAGACGGAACTGATGGAAATATCACAAACACGAGAATTCTCAATTTTACAA